>JBGVIG010000202.1:0-1052 GCA_045122995.1 Eubacteriales bacterium
ATGAAAAGAACAGCATCGCTCGTGTCGCTTATGAACCGATGCTTGCTTTGATGGCGGCGGCAAAAGAAGCGACAGGGGAAGAGATCCTTTTCACCAGCACGTACCGTACGCTGGTATTTCAAGCGTCCATTTATGGTGTGAATCCCTTTGCCGCAAAGCCCGGTGAAAGTGAGCACCATTCCGGACTTTGTGCGGATATCAAGGTGGATGGTTATGCACAGCGCCGTTTTATCATGTCAAAAACGGGCAAATGGGTGGCAAAAAATGCGCACCGCTTTGGCTTCATTATTCGATATCCTCTTTGGGGACAGAAAAAAACAGGACAGACCTATGAGCCGTGGCATCTGCGTTACGTTGGTCTGCCTCATGCAGAGATTATCTATCGCTCAAAGATCACCCTCGAAGAATATCTGTCTTCTTTGGAACTCGGCGTTTATTACCGCTTCGATGATCATATCATTACTCGCCACTCGGACGGCGTGTATTCGGGGCTTTGCCCCACACACCACCAAGGGACATTGCCCCTTGGAACCCACGGGGAAGGTTGATATATTTTTTGTGCGAACATGGCGAAAGTTTTTTGCTGTGTTCGCACTTTTTCATACACACTACCTCATATTGGGATTCCAAAGGGACGAGTTCCTTTGGCTGGTGCAGGACAGCGTCCTGCTGATTATGGGGCAGAGCCCCAGAAAGAAACCCACGGATCGGAATCCGTGGGTTTTTTGTATTAAAGACCGCGCTTGATGTAATGTGTGTGGAGAACTTCGTGAGCCACGTGGCTGCCGGGCTTTTCGAGGAATTCATCGTAAAGCTTCTGAACAGCGAGGTTTTCGTGAGATTTGCGGAGTTCCATCTTGCTGTCTGCTTTATAAAGGATAGCTGCACGTTCTGCACGGAGATCGTGAGCTGCTTTGACAGCCGCGCTCTGTACGGGCTGACCGCCGCCGTTGACACAACCGCCGGGACATGCCATGATTTCAATAAAGTCAACTTCAAGTTCGCCTGCTTTGACTTTGTTGAGGAGTTCTTTGGCGTTCTTGGTGCCGGAA
>JBGVIG010000203.1:0-12453 GCA_045122995.1 Eubacteriales bacterium
CATTGACGAAATTTCGTCAATGCCTTTTTGTTATTGCGGGGCGCTGCCCCACACCCCGCCCAAGGGACTCGTCCCTTGTGAATCCCTTTTGGAGAGGATATGTTTGTTTTTTGGTAAAATAAAATCAGAAGCGCAAACAAACGAATGGTTTCTTCTTTGAGCTGTTTTTGCTAAATAAATTCAGAAGCACGACCAACGAATGGTTTCTTCTTTGCCTACTTTCTTCTTTTCCCAAAGAAGAAAGTAGGTTATCTGCGGAAACGTTTTTGACTGCGAACGTCCTCGCCCTTGAAAAGACAGATCTCAAATTCACCGAAAAGACGAGAAGTGATACGATCGGTGTATTTGGTTAAAAGATCTTCTTTGCCGTAATTTGTGGAGATGATCATGCTTTTTTCAGAAATCAAACGCGCGTTGATCAGATTATAAAGACAGGAAACCGTAAACTGGCTTTGCATTTCTGTGCCAAGATCGTCCATGATCAAAAGATCGCAGGAAAGATATCTGCCAGTGCGATCTTCCCCTTGTGCCACACGTCCAAATTTTTCCGCTTCAAAATCAGAAAAGATCTTTTGTGCGCTCTCATAGACAACGTCATAGCCGTTTTCCACCACCGCTTTCGCGATCGCGGAAGAAAGATGTGTCTTGCCAAGTCCTGTCGTTCCCATGAAGAGCAGATTATGCATCGAACCGTCAAATCCTTCGGAAAAAGTTTTTGCGCGAGTGAGAATACGAGCCATATTCGCTTTTTCCGCACCCTCATAATATTTTAGATCAAAGGTGTCAAAGTTTTGTTTTTCGACAAGCTTCAGAACACCGGAGCTTTCGTAACCCGCGAGATTTAAAGCACGGCGCATACATTTGCACATTCTGCCTTCAATAAAGCCCGTGTCCATGCATTCGTTGCATTCGTATTTCACAGCGCTGTAATCAGCGGGGTAACCGTGCGATACAAGCAAGACCTCGCGCGCTTCGAGAAGCATCGCGTTGCCGTCCTCCAGCTTTTTGATGCGTGCGTCAAGACCATCTCTGCCGTTCAATGCCTCGCGCATGATGCGAAGCCCCGTTTTGGAAAGCTCGCGATCAATATCCGCCACCTGCGGAATCGCACGATGTAATTCGTCGCGTCTGGCTTCCGCTGTCTGCTTGGCACGCAGATTTTTGTCCTTATACTCTGCCGCAATGCGACGGTAATTGTCGGTATTATACGCCATATTTCCTCCGCCTCTCCTTTAAGAATCCGTTTCTGTTTCGTCACCGCGAAGCAAAGCTGCTTCGAAAAATTTATCCAGATCGAAACCGATATTTTTCTTTTTTTCTGCGTCCTTTTCTTTTTTAGCCGAGGGTTCGGACGCCTTTTTGCTGTTTGCGATATACGCTGTTACAGCTTCGGCGGTTTTACAGCCGTTTTCCACCCACTTTTTGAGAATCCCGTTTTGATAGCTGAAAAGCGGACGATCTTTGATGCGCATCATTTCGTTATAAGCCATCTCAATGACGTCAAAAGGCAAATTCCAATCGACCGTCCAAGCGGAAATATAATTTTTCTCGCTCGGCGTGAGCGCTCGTTCGCCAATACCGAAAAGACTGCGAATGCGGTATTCCATATCGTTTTTGCGCTCTTCCTTTTCGATGTATGCCTCCAGCGCTCCCACAGTCACAGCGCCGCTGTCGTAAAGCGAGATACCCATCTTCTCCATATAGCGAAGTGAAGCTTTGCCGATATCGTGACAATATTTACAAAGACGAACGATATATTCAAAATCAAGGCGGAGTCCGTCGTAGAGATAGATGATCGACTCCGTTTCTGTCGGTGTAAAAGTCTTCCCAAAAATGGCGGAGCACACGTCTACAAGCTCTTTCACGTCACCATCTTCACAGATGCGCGCAACATCAGCTCCCGTATAAGAAGGTCTGGTATCAAACACTTCTTTTTCGGCAGAGGCAGGCTCAGCACCACCCTCCAAAAGAAGAACACCGTTTTTTTCCCAAAAGCGAAGTGCCGCGATTGCTGTTTCCTCGGAAATGCCAAGTGCCTTTGCAACATTTTCAGCAGTATCCGCCGTTGCCGATGCGATCAGCACACGAAGCTCCTCTGCCGATGCGGTAGAAAGATAAGCCGCAGCACCCGCAGGCAAATTTAAAACCGAACGTCCGTACAAAAATCCGATACGCAAACGAACACCTCCTTTAGTAACATTTTCCTTTTTGGTAAAACTGACATATTGTAAAATATGCCAAAAAACTTGTTTGTCAATAGTTATTTTGATAAACGGTTTTCCACCGTTTTTGGGGAGAGTTTAAGTTTTCCACAGTGTTTTTTCGGTGGAAAACACCGAGATTCTCCACATTTCCAACAGAGTTTTCCACACCTTTTTTAGAAAAAACCCATATTTTACGGCATTTTTTCGCATTTTTGTGGAAAACCTCGCTTTTTGCTTTTCCACAGGGTGTGGAAAACTTATGTGGAAACTTTCCCACTTTTCCACAAGTGCTTTTCCGTTTTTTTCTAAAAATTTTTAACGAAAATTCAAAAAAATATGAAAATTTTTCCGTCTATTTTGACGGTAACATCAAACGGAATATGCGTAAGCATTCAGCGTTTCATCGGCAAAATTACCCGCTGCAGCTTCAAAATGAGCCGCCGCACCGATCATTGCGGCATTATCACCACATAGTGAAAGAGGAGGCATATAGAGTGAAATGCCTCTTTTTTTGGTGAATTTGTCCAAAGCGGTGCGCAGGTGAGAGTTCGCCGCCACGCCGCCTGCAAGAACAAGCGTTTTCATTTCCGGATTGCGATCAAACGCTTTTCCAAGTTTGATCACAACGCTCGAAACCGCTGCTTCCACAAAGCCTGCGGCAATATCCGCACGAGGAAGCGCATTTCCCTTTTGAGTTTCTTGGTTGATAAAGTTCAAAACTGCGGTCTTGATGCCCGAAAAAGAAAGGTCGAGCGAATCGTCATGGATCGCAGCAGAGGGGAATTTGATGGGGTTTTTGCCTTCATAAGCAAGCTTATCCAGTGCGGCACCACCCGGATACGGCATACCCATCACACGGGCAACCTTATCAAAGCTTTCACCCATCGCGTCATCACGCGTACCGCCGATGACGGTATGTTCGCGGTAATCGTCCACACGGACGATAGACGTATGACCGCCCGATGCCACAAGCGCAATAAACGGCGGCTTCAGTTCAGGGTGACAGATGTAATTTGCCGCGATATGCCCCTTGATATGATTCACGGGAATAAGCGGCTTGTCATAAGCAAGCGCCAAGGATTTAGCAAAATTCACGCCGACAAGAAGTGCCCCGATAAGTCCCGGGTTGTTCGTCACGGCAATCGCGTCGATATCGTCCATCGAAAGAGAGGCTTTTTCCAGCGCCTCATATGTAATGCCCGAAATCGCTTCGCTGTGCGCACGGCTTGCAATCTCGGGAACAACGCCTCCGTATTTGGCATGAATGGCAACTTGAGAGGCAACGATATCGGAAAGAACGGTAAGCTTTCCGTCCTTCATCTCCACGACGGAAGCTGCCGTTTCGTCGCAAGAGCTTTCAAAAGCAAGAATACGCATGGTTTAACCTACTTTCAAAAAAAATTATGGATTGAGATACAAATTGTAAAGAACCGCGTCTTCACGGGGACACGCATAAAAATTTTTTCGAATGCCGACCTTTTCCCACCCCGTTTTTTCATAAAGGCGCTGTGCCGCTGTATTGGAAGCACGAACCTCCAGCATCATCACAGAAAGTCCTCTTGCAAGGGCAGCATCTTTTTGCGCTTGCATCAGCGCTTCTCCGACGCCCATACGGCGAAACGCGGGACATACTGCCACATTGCAGATCTGCCCCTCGTCCAGAACACAAAGCATTCCCGCATAACCTGCAAATTCCCCGTCAACAAAAGCCGTAAGGAAGGACGAATCCGCCCTTCCTGAAGCTTCCATCAGAGAATCCACACTCCACGGCGCAGAAAAGCAAAGCTTCTCCAGTGCCGCGGCGTCATGCGCCGATAATACGTTCATCGGCAAAATTTCAATTTTCTGATTCATAACGAAAACATTTCAAATACTTCGTTTTTGATCCGTTCGATGGCTCTTGTCAGCGCATCGCCGCTCAGGCAAGAGATGTCTGCGATCCCATTCGGAAAAGCTGTAATCTTCTCTTTATAGAGCGGAAAATATGCGCGCAGAATATCCGCATACCCCTCGGAAACGGCAACGATGATATCATTATCCGCAAGATGAGTGGCATGAAGCCTTGTGGAAGAATGCGAGTAGGCGGAAAAACCGTGACCGAAAAGCTCTTCCAGCGCATCAGCACACTTTGCCATCATCGGTTCTCCGCTTCTGGCATAGATCCCTGCGGAATAAGCAAAATAACGGTCAGAGCCGTATTCGCGCAAGATCGCTTCCGCGACCGCACTGCGACAGGTGTTGGCAGAGCAAACGAACAAAACCTTTTTACGTTCAGCCATCGCTTAAATTACGCGGTTGGGCTGATTTTCGATCGCGTCCGCAATGGAAGCGGCAACGTCATTTTCACAAAGCTCAATAGAACCTGCGTCACACATAGCCGCAAGCTTAGGATCAATAGGAAGTTTTGCGAGAACGGGAAGACCGAATTCTGCTGCAACTTCGTCGATCTTGCTATCACCGAAGACTTTGATTTCTTTGCCGCAATCAGGGCATTTTACATAGCTCATGTTTTCTACGATACCGATGATCGGAATGTTCATGAGTTTTGCCATATTAACCGCTTTTGCAACGATCATGGAAACAAGATCCTGAGGGCTTGTAACAACGATGATACCATCGAGCGGAATGGACTGGAATACAGTCAGCGGAACGTCACCGGTGCCGGGAGGACAGTCGATGAGCATGCAGTCAAGATCACCCCAAACAACGTCTGTCCAGAACTGTTTTACGGTGCCTGCAATAACGGGACCTCTCCAAACAACAGGGGAGGTAACGTCTTCGAGAAGAAGGTTTACGCTCATAACCTCGATGCCGGTCTTGGTTTCTTTGGGAAGGATGCCGCCAAGAGGAGCTGCTTCGCAGATGCCTTCAAGACCGAAAGCCTTCGGAATGGAAGGACCTGTGATGTCTGCGTCCATGATGCCGACTTTAAGACCGCGGCGACGAAGCTCTACTGCGGAAAGACCGGTAACCATGGATTTACCAACGCCGCCTTTACCGCTGACGATACCGATCACTTTACCAACCATGCTCATGGGGTTGATCGCTTCAAAAAGAGAGTTTTTCTTGGAACCGCAATTTGCGGAGCAAGTGGAACAATCGTGTGTGCATTCAGCAGGCGCTTCCGCGCCCTGCATTTCTTTTTCTTCTGCCATTTTGAGTTTTCTCCTTAATTTATGCTGTTCTTGCTTTTTCTTTACGTTAAAGAAAAAGCGATCAAAAAGAAACGAGGTGTGTTCTCTGCCGATCCTTTCGGCAGGCGTTTTTATGAGGACGGATATACTGTTCGCCCTCATAGTCATCGTGTGCTTAAATCAACTTAAAACCAAAGAAATCTTTGGTGTTGTTGTAGCAGATATCGCAGATCATCTGTGCGAGATTGTCGATATCAAGCGGATATTCGCCTCTTTCCACATAGCCGCCGATCACATTGCAGAGGATTCTTCTGAAGTATTCGTGGCGTGTGTAGGAAAGGAAGCTGCGGGAGTCGGTAAGCATACCGACAAATTTACCGAGCGCAGAGAGAGATGCAAGGTTTTCGAGCTGTTCGCGCATACCGCGAATATGATCGTTGAACCACCAAGCACTGCCGTGCTGCATGGGAGGCAAGCAGGAAAGACCTTCTGCTTCTTCGCTGGTGTACTGGAAGCTGCCGATGAGTGTGCCAAGTGCGGCATTATCGGTAGGATTGAGGGAATAAAGAATGGTTCTGGGGAGAGCGCCGTCGTTATTGAGCGCATCAAGAAGTTTTGCCAAGGACGCGATGCAGTTGGTACCGTTGATGGTGTCATAGCCTGTATCGGGACCGAGAAGATTTTTCATGATGGTGTTGGGAGAACGCATCGTGCCGAAATGGATCTGCATGATCCAGCCGTATTTCACGTATTCCGCGCCGAAGAAACGGATCATCGCGCTCTTATAAACGGTGGTCATCTCGTCAGTCGCCACCCCACCCGCGAGCACTTTCTTGAAAGCTTCGTCTGCTGCGGCTTTTGCTTCTTCCGCAGTTTTCTTTGCGTCGAAAACGACCGCATCGTCAAAGCCGTGGTCAGCAGTGCGACAGCCGTTTTCATTGAAGAAAGCGGTTCTGGTAGCAAGTGCCGCCATAAGGGAGTCGATGTCTGTGATCGCCAAGCCGCAAACGTCAGCGAGTTTTGCGATGTATTCACAAAAATCGGGCTTATCAAGGTTCATAACCTTGTCAGGGCGGAACGCGGGAAGCACTTCCACGTCAAAGGTATCGTCCGCTTTGATCTCTCTGTGATATTCGAGAGAGTCAATGGGATCGTCCGTGGTGCAAAGGAGCTTTACGTTAGACGCTTTGATGATCGAGCGAACGCTCATATCCTGAAGCTTTTCATTGGCAAGGTTCCAAACCTCTTCACAAGTTTCGGGAGAGAGGACACCGTCGTAATCAAAATAACGCTTCAGCTCAAGGTGCGACCAATGGTAAAGAGGGTTACCGATGAGAGAAGGAAGCGCTGTTGCGAAAGCTTCGAATTTTTCATAATCGGAAGCGTCTCCCGTGATGACTCTTTCGGGAAGTCCGCAGGAACGCATCGCACGCCATTTGTAGTGGTCAGCGCCGAGCCAGATCTCGGTAATATTTTTATATTTTTTATCTTCCGCGATCTCTTTCGGATTGACATGACAATGGTAGTCAATGATCGGCATCTTCGCCGCATAATAGTGATAAAGTGTTTTTGCGACTTCGCTGTCAAGCAGGAAATCTTCAGTCATAAATTTTTTCATAAGTCTGCAATTCCTTTCATTCTTGCGAAAAAATTCCGCTAATCTAACTTAAATTATATACCAAACGCTTTACAAATGCAACAGGATATTGTATAATTAAATAGAGATATTTTTTCAAAAAAGCGATTTTTCTTGTTTTTTTGAAAAAAATTTCCACAATTTTGTAAATTTACACCGAATCCCTCGGTGAGATATATTTGGAGGTAATTCCCATGAACGATATCTTAAAACAAATTGGCACCTTTGGTATTGTACCCGTTATCAAGATCGAAGATGCGGAAAAAGCAGTTCCGCTTGCAAAAGCACTCGCAAACGGCGGTCTTCCCCTCGCTGAAGTAACATTCCGTACAGCCGCTGCAGCTGATGCGATCAAAAACATCACCACCGAGCTTCCCGATATGCTCGTTGGCGCAGGCACCGTTCTCACCACAGAACAGGTTGACCGTGCTGTGGAAGCAGGCGCGAAATTCATCGTTTCCCCCGGCTTCAATCCCAAGATCGTAAAATACTGCATCGAAAAAAACATTCCTGTTTGCCCCGGTTGCGCTACCTGCGGCGAAATGGAACAGGCTATGGAACTTGGTCTTGATGTTGTGAAATTCTTCCCCGCAGAAGCGATCGGCGGTCTTAACGTGATCAAATCCGTTTCTGCTCCTTACTCCAAGCTTAAATTCATGCCCACCGGCGGCATCAATGAAAAGAATATTCTTTCTTACCTTGAAAATTCCAAGATCCTCGCGTGCGGCGGTAGCTTCATGGTAAAAGACGCGCTCATCAACGAAGGCAAATTCGATGAGATCGAAGCGCTCACAAAAAACGCTGTTGCTCTCATGCATGGCTTTGAAATCGTTCATGTTGGCATCAACTCCGAAAACAAAGAAGAAGCAACCAAGACTGCAGAAACTCTTTGCAAGCTCTTCCTTCTCACTCCCGACGTTCGCTCCAAAGCGACCTTCGCCGGCACCAAATTTGAAGTGATGCACACCATGTTCCGCGGCAAATACGGTCACATCGCAATCGGCTGCAACTTCCCCGACCGTGCTCGTGCATACCTCGAACGCCTCGGCATCGAATTCGACGAATCCACCGCTACCTATGACGAAAAGGGCAACCTCAAGTTCGTTTACATGAAAGAAGATATCGGCGGCTTCGCATTCCATCTTATCAAGAAATAATTTACGCACAAGAAAAAGACGGCGCAAGCCGTCTTTTTTGTTGAGGCGTCGACACAAACCTCACACGAAGCGCTGTTTCACGGCTCTGCAAAAGTTCACGCTCACGAAGTGGGCTTTTCGCGTTGTTCGCTCAAAGCAGCAATGTGGGTAGATATGTTCGTGCTATGAGGGCGCACCCCCTTTTGGATTCCAATGTGGGGGAAAGTTCTCATTACATTTCTTGGCTACAAAAGATACAATCAAAAACTTGTCCCAGTTGGAACAATTCTTGTCGAATCATGAAAAATTTCACAAAAAATTTTGTATTTTTTCTACAACAAAATATATGTTTTTTTATGAAAAAGTATAGAAATTTCTAACAAAATCATGTATAATAATTTTGTTAGGGTTAGTTGACGGCAGCATTTACGTCAACATAGAAAATAAAAGTCATATAAGGAGGTCTTTCTCACCATGAAAAAGAAAATGACGACCATCGCATTTAACGGTACGAATGAGCAGAAAAAAGAACTCGACGCGTTGATTGCGAAATACAAGAATGTGGAAGGCAACATGATGCCTGTGCTTCAGGGCGCGCAGGATATCTACGGCTATCTTCCCATCGAGGTCATGAAAATGATTGCCGAAGGACTTGACGTTTCCGTTTCTGAAATTTACGGCGTTGCGTCCTTCTATTCCCAGTTCTCTTTCAACCCGAAAGGTAAAGTTTCCATCGCCGTTTGCCTTGGTACTGCTTGCTACGTTAAAGGTTCCGGCAAGATCCACGAAAAATGCATGGAAATCACAGGTATTGTCGCGGGCGACGTTTCTCCCGACGGTAGATTCTCTTATGACGCGACACGTTGCATCGGCGCTTGCGGTCTTGCACCCGTTATGACCGTTAACGGCGACGTTTACGGCAGAATCACTCCCGCCGACGTGGAAGGCATCATCAATAAATACCTTTAATTCACCAAGGAAAGGAAATTTGCAGTTATGATTACAATAGAACAACTCAAAGCCATGAGAGATACATATGCGCCGACGGTTGCTATGCGCCACGGCCATGGTCACACTGTTGACGCAGGTGACGGTATCCGCAAAAACGTCCTCATTTGTGGCGGTACAGGCTGTACCTCCTCTAACTCCATGAACGTTCGCGATGCACTCGAAAAAGAACTTCTCGCAGCAGGCATCGCTGATGAAATCAAAGTGATCACCACCGGTTGCTTCGGTCTTTGCGCACTCGGCCCGATCATGATCGTTTATCCCGAAGGTACCTTCTACAGCAAGGTAACTCCTGAAGACATGAAAGAAATCGTTAGCGAACATCTCGTTGGTGGCAACCCTGTTCGTCACCTTCTCTATCAGGAAACCGTTAAGGGCGACGAAATCCTCGCGCTCGACCAGACACCTTTCTACGCAAAGCAGAAACGTGTTGCACTCCGCAATTGTGGTGTTATCGATCCTGAATGCATTAAAGAATATATCGCAATGGACGGTTACCAGGCACTTGCAAAAGTTCTCACAACCATGACCCCCACCGACGTTATCGACACCATTCTCGCTTCCGGTCTTCGCGGCCGTGGCGGCGCAGGCTTCCCCACAGGTAAAAAGTGGACATTCGCTCAGCAGCAGCCCGCAGGAAAAAAATACGTTGTATGTAATGCCGACGAAGGTGACCCCGGTGCATTCATGGACCGTTCCGTTCTTGAAGGCGACCCGCATGCTGTTCTCGAAGCAATGGCAATCGCAGGTTATGCAATCGGCGCTGACGAAGGTTACATCTACGTTCGTGCTGAATATCCGATCGCCGTACATCGTCTTGAAGTAGCGATCGCACAGGCAGAAAAAGAAGGCCTCCTCGGCGAAAACATCTTCGGCACAGGCTTCAATTTCAAGATCACACTCCGCCTTGGTGCAGGTGCCTTCGTTTGCGGTGAAGAAACCGCTCTTCTCACCTCCATCGAAGGTAACCGCGGTGAACCTCGTCCTCGTCCTCCGTTCCCCGCAGTAAAAGGTCTTTTCGGCAAACCCACCATCATCAACAACGTTGAAACACTCGCAAATATCTGCCAGATCATCTTGAACGGTCCCGAATGGTTCGCTTCCATGGGTACAGAAACCTCCAAGGGTACCAAAGTATTCGCGCTCGGCGGTAAGATCACAAACACCGGTCTTGTAGAAATTCCTATGGGTACTACACTTCGCGAAGTTGTTGAAGAAATCGGCGGCGGCGTTCCCGGCGGCAAGAAGTTCAAAGCTGCGCAGACCGGTGGTCCTTCCGGCGGTTGTATCCCCGCTTCCCTTATCGACACTCCTATCGACTACGATAACCTCACTGCGATCGGCTCCATGATGGGTTCCGGCGGTCTTATCGTTATGGACGAAGATACTTGTATGGTTGACATCGCGAAATTCTTCCTTGAATTCACCGTTGATGAATCCTGCGGTAAATGTGCTCCCTGCCGTATCGGTACCATGAGACTCCTTGAGATCCTCGAAAAGATCACAGACGGCAACGGCACTCTTGAAGATATTGACAAGCTCGAAGAACTCAGCAAATACATCAGCTCCGCTTCTCTTTGCGCGCTCGGTCAGACAGCACCCAACCCTGTTCTTTCCACACTCCGTTACTTCCGTGACGAATACGTAGCTCACGTTACTGAAAAGAAATGTCCCGCTCACGTATGTAAGAACCTCATGCGTTATAAGATCGTTCCCGAACTCTGTAAAGGCTGTACCGCCTGCGCAAGAAAATGTCCCGTTGGCGCGATCACAGGCGCGATCAAAGCACCCCACACCATCGACACCGAAAAATGTATCAAGTGCGGCGTATGTCTTTCCACTTGTAAATTCGGCGCGATCGTTAAAGCGTAAGAAAGGAGCCGCATAGAATTATGGATATGGTCAACGTAAAAATTAACGGCAGAGAATATTCCGTTCCTGCCGGCAGCAAAATCATCGACGCAGCAAGAATTGCGAAAATTGATATCCCCACCCTTTGCTATCTCAAGGACGTCAACGAGATCGGCGCTTGCCGTCTTTGCCTTGTAGAAGTCAAAGGTGCAAGAGGTCTTATGGCAGCGTGTGTTACCACCGTTACCGAAGGCATGGAAATCTATACAAACACACCTAAGGTTGTGGAATCCCGCAAAACCAACCTTGAGCTCGTTCTTTCCACACATAAAAAAGAATGTCTGTCCTGTATCCGCAGCACAAACTGCGAACTCCAGAAACTTTGCCGCGACCTCGGTGTTACGGATGAAAACCGCTTCGCAGGCAAAAACACAGAACACGAAAAAGACGAAAGTACTTCTTTCCTCGTTCGCGATAATAACAAATGTATTCTTTGCCGTCGCTGCGTAGCTGCTTGTAAGAATATGCAGGGCATCGGCGTGATCGAAGCTGTCAACCGCGGCTTTGATACCGTTATCGGCACCGCTTTCGAAAATCCGCTCGCTGCAACCTCTTGTGTATCCTGCGGTCAGTGTATCGTTGCTTGCCCTGTTGGCGCACTCACCGAAAAAGACGATACCGCAAAGGTATTTGAAGCTTTGAACGACCCCACCAAGCACGTTGCGATCTGCACTGCTCCTTCTATCCGCGCCACCATCGGTGAATGCTTCGGTTATGAACCCGGCACAGACACAGAAGGCAAAATGGTTGCCGCTATCAAGCGTCTTGGCTTTGACGGCGTTTATGACATGAACCTCACTGCAGACCTTACCATCATGGAAGAAGCAACCGAATTCCTTGAAAGAATGAAATCCGGCGAAAATCTCCCGCTCATCACTTCCTGCTCTCCCGGTTGGATCAAATTCTGCGAACACTACTTCCCTGAATTCACAGACAACCTTTCCACCTGTAAATCTCCTCAGCAGATGTTCGGTGCTATGTACAAAACATACTACGCACGCAAACGTGGTCTTGATCCGGCAGACATCGTATTCGTTTCTGCAATTCCTTGCACAGCGAAGAAATTCGAAGTACGCCGTCCCGGTCAGAGCGCTGTTGGCGCAGGCATCTACGATGTAGACTACGCGATCACCACAAGAGAACTTGCTCGCATGATCGAAAAAGCAGGTATCAACTACAAAGCCCTTGACGATGAAGAATTCGATAAGCCGTTCGACATCGGTTCCGGTGCAGGCGCGATCTTCGGTGCAACAGGCGGCGTTATGGAAGCAGCTCTCCGTACCGCAGCAGAAGTTATTCTCGGCGAAAAGCTCGAAAAACTTGAATTCGAAGACGTTCGTGGCACTGCTCCCATCAAGACAGCTACTTACAAGCTCGGTGACGTCACCGTTCGTGTTGCTGTTGCTTCCGGCACCAAGAACGCC
>JBGVIG010000204.1:0-3476 GCA_045122995.1 Eubacteriales bacterium
GAAAGGAATTTCTATGTTAGAACTTGAAAATATTTCCTTTAATGCTGAAACAGATAACGGCAAAAAGGAAATTCTCAAAAATATCAGCCTTGCGATCGACGATCGTTTCGTTGCGATCACCGGTCCCAACGGCGGCGGTAAATCGACACTTGCTAAAGTGATCGCAGGTATTATCCAACCTACGAGCGGCCGTATCTTGCTCGATGGCGAAGATATTACCAATCTTTCCATCACGGAAAGAGCGAGAAAAGGTGTGAGCTTTGCATTCCAGCAGCCCGTCAGATTCAAGGGTATTACCGTCAAAGATCTCATCACCCTTGCGGCAGGTAAGCAGATTGGTATTTCCGAAGCTTGTGCTTATCTTTCCGAGGTTGGTCTTTGTGCAAGAGATTATATCAACCGAGAAGTGAACGCCTCTCTTTCCGGTGGTGAGCTGAAGCGCATTGAGATCGCAACGGTTCTTGCCAGAGGCACAAAGCTTTCTCTTTTTGATGAACCGGAAGCAGGCATCGACCTTTGGAGCTTTAACAACTTGATCAACGTTTTTGAAAATATGCATGCAAAGCTTGGTGGCTCGATCCTTATCATCTCCCATCAGGAGCGTATTCTTAACATTGCGGATAAGGTCATCGTTTTGGCAGGCGGCGAGCTTGTGAAGATCGGCACGAAAGAAGAGATCCTTCCTGAGCTTCTTCATGCTTCGGCATCGGCTTGCCCGACGCTTTCCGATAAAATCGTGTAAGGAGGCAGAATTATGATTGATGAAATTCAGAAAAATCTGCTTCGTGAAGTGGCGGATCTTCACAAAATTCCCGAAGGTGCTTATAACATTCGTGCCAACGGCGAAAAAGCGGGACGTGCCACCACGCAGAACATTGACATTGTGACCAAAGAAGATAAGCAGGGTATTGACATTATTGTCAAGCCCTTTACAAAAAATGAAAGTATCCACATTCCCGTTATCATCAGCGAAAGCGGATTGAAGGAAGTTGTTTACAACGATTTTCACATCGGTGAGGGCGCTGACGTTCTGATCATTGCAGGTTGCGGCATTCACAACTGCGGCGTGCAGAGCTCCGAACACAGTGGTATCCACAGCTTTTACGTCGGCAAAAACGCGAAAGTGCGCTACATTGAAAAACACTATGGCGAAGGCGATGGCAGAGGTGAGAACATTATGAATCCGACTACTGCCGTTGTTTTGGAAGAGGGCGCTTATATGGAAATGGAAACCACCCAGATCAAGGGCGTGGATTCCACGATCCGCACGTCTACCGCAAAGCTTGGCGCAGGTGCCACACTTGTGATCAAAGAAAAGATCATGACTCACGGCAAGCAGTATGCAAAGACGGATTTCACCGTGGATCTTGACGGTGAGGGTTCCAGCGCGAACGTAGTTTCCCGTTCCGTGGCAAAAGATGAATCGCATCAGGTATTCTATTCCAATATTCGCGGCAACGCAGCTTGCACGGGACACACGGAATGCGACGCGATCATCATGGACAAGGCAACGGTGGCGGCAATTCCTGAAATTACCGCAAACCATATTGATGCAAGTCTGATCCATGAAGCGGCGATCGGTAAGATCGCGGGCGAACAGCTCACAAAGCTCATGACACTCGGCCTTGACGAGCATGAAGCGGAAGAACAGATCATTAACGGATTTTTGAAATGATGAAAAAAGAAGTGAATATGGCGCGCATTGGCTCCATTGCACTTTTTGCGGCGGCATTTATTTGGGGTACGTCCTTTGTTTTGATGAAGGACGTATCAGAAAAATTGCCGCCGAGTCTTTTGCTTGCGCTTCGGTTTACCATTGCTTGTCTTTTTCTTTCATTAGTCTTTGCGAAAAAATGGAAGAAACTTGACAAAACTTATCTTTTTCCCGGATTGATCATCGGGCTGATGCTTTTTACCGCTTATCTCGTGCAAACGTATGGTCTGATCGGAACAACGCCGGGTAAAAATGCATTTTTAACTGCGTCTTACTGTGTGATCACGCCCTTTTTGTTCTGGGCGATATCAAAAAAACGTCCAGATATGTTTCATGTGACGGCGGCACTTCTTTGCTTGACAGGAATTCTTTTTATTTCTGTCGATTTTGGAGGAGAATCGCTTCTTACCATTGCCACAGGGGACGTGTTGACACTTGTTTGCGGTTTTTTCTATGCGGCGCATATCGTTGCGATCGCCAAAACGGCAAATGACAAAGATCCTGCTCTGATCACGATCTTGCAATTTGGTGTAGCGGCTTTGCTTTCATGGATAACGTTCGGTGTTCAATCAGCTTTCGATGCGGCACCGATCACAGCAACGGTTGACGATATCGGCAGTCTTGCGGTGCAGGTGCTCTATCTTGCTTTGATGTGTACAGCGGCGGCGCTCTTTTTGCAGAATTTCGGTCAGAAATATGCCAATCCCACGGGAGCGGCAGTAATTCTTACTTTTGAGGCTGTGTTTGGCGCAATGTTTTCTTTGCTTTTTGGCAGAGAAGACGGTTTTTCCTTCTGGCGCGGACTTGGTTTTGTTCTCGTTTTTGCTGCTGTTATCATTTCGGAAACAAAACTTTCTTTTCTGCGAAAAAAGAAGAAGGATTGACAGAGCTATCTCTTTATGATAGAATGAAAAAAGACTACATATCATGAGGTGATCAAATGGGAAGAATGCTCGGTGCTTTTGATGATAGCAATCAGATCGACAGACCGGATCTCAATAAATGTCCGGATTGCGGGTGCTTTTTTGCTGATGACGTTTGTCCGCTTTGCGGAAAAGTCTGTCCTGAGGAGATGCGCGCAGGGAACCGTAAGCCTGTGAAGCAGAAAAAGATTCGTCGCTCGGGTGGGAATCGCGTGACCTTTGTGGAATGGTATCACAGTTGGTGGTTCATTATCCTCATGCTTTTTGTTTTTCCGATCGTTGGTATCGCACTTCTTGCGACAAGTCCCCACAAACGATCGGTGAAGCTTACCATCATCGTTGTGGCGGTGGTGTATACGATCGTTTCTTCGTTTGGTCTTGGCAATATTATCAGCCGCATTACAAATCTTTGGGATAAGCCTGTGGATACCTCGCTTGATCGCGGAGAATATATCGCTGCTTGTGAGGTGGTTGACGCAGAAAGCTATTACCGTGCGGCGGAAGCTTACAAAGATCAATATATTTGTGTAACGCTTACCGTAGTGGAAAAATTCACCGATTACGATGGTTATTACGCAAAGGAAAAATACAATACTTATTATATTTGCCGCGGCATGGACGGCGGTGAATATGAGATCCTCATTCGCGATTGCATTCAGGATATTTCGCAGAATTTCCTTAGCGGTGATGTGATCACCGTTTACGGTGAGGCTGCAGGAAATGTGACGGTCTACGATATGGATTATGTGACGCATACTGCGCCGTGTATCAACGTTGCTTATGTGACGCGAGAAAATAATTTATATAAGGATTTTTATTTTGGACAATAATAAAAACGC
>JBGVIG010000205.1:0-3111 GCA_045122995.1 Eubacteriales bacterium
GCGGACCGCATCGGCACGGGTCTTGAAAAGCAACTGGAGGACGAGCTACATGAGCATCCGAAAACCAAGCTCATCGTTATCGACACCTTGCAACGTGTCCGCGGGACAAACGGAAGTAAAATGAGCTATGAAGCCGACTATGCCGACATGACCGCACTCAAAAGAATTGCAGACGAGCATGGCATCTGCCTTGTGCTCGTTCATCATCTGCGAAAGGTCAAGGATTCCAACGATAGCTTCAATGACATCTCAGGCTCGACGGGACTCATGGGTGCGGCAGACACCTCGTTCGTCATGCGAAAGAAAAAACGAGCAGAAAAAGAAGCCGTGCTTTATATCACGGGACGCGACGTGAAGGACCGCGAATTGGAGCTTACCTTTTCGGGTCGTCATTGGCTTCTCACAAACTGCTTGGAGGACGAGGAACTGCGTGAAAAGCATCAACCGCCAATCCTCACCACCGTGATCGACTATATCAAAAAGGTTGGTCATTTCCGAGGGAGTGCCACGGAGCTTCTCGGTGTTCTCGGAGAAACGGTGATGAACCCCAGCGTGCTGACGCGTACCCTTTCCGACTATGCCTATGAACGCTTGGAACCCGAAGACATCGCCTATGCCACAGGCAGGACAAGCAGTGGACGTTGGCTGGAGCTTTGTTATGTGCCTCATGACGAGAGTGACGGGCATGACGGCAATGACGGTTATCTTGACAGCACCGCACACGAGAAAATGCCGTCATAAACGTCACGGGCGTCGCCTACGTCATATCTCGCCTATTTTACATTTCAGCAAACAAAGACAAACGGCGAGGCTTTTATGCGCCAAAAGAGAAATTTGGCAATACATGAAAATAGACGGGGGAAAAATCTCTGTCCAACGGATAGCGAGCATAGGAAATGTGTTGCCGCGGCGTATTGCCACCGCCCACATTCCCTAAAGCGGCAAGCCGATTGGGGACACCCCTATAACCCCATCCATCCATTAAAAAATCAGAATCAAAAGGAGAATTTATGAATCAAAAAACAAGACAAGACATCAAAAAACGAGTAACAAAAAAGCGAAATCGAGAGGTCGGAATCAACATCCGACTGCTTCCCGAAGAGAAAAAACACATCACAGAGCTTGCCAAGGTGTGCAAATTATCCGTGTCAGAGATGTTCCGACAGATCATGCGCGGGCAAAAACTTCGCTCCATACCTGCGGATGCATACACCGATCTCCTCTTTTTATTCACCGCTCTTGACGAATATATTGAGCATGAAGAGATGGAATCCTTCTTCGATCAACTCCAAGAAGCCGTTCATGAGTTCCGTGAAACCGTTGAAAATTTCTATCGAGGTGTCAATGGCGACGACAAAAATATGGGCAATTAAGGATAGCTTACGCCGTGTTATCGACTATGCGGCGAACCCCGACAAGACGGATTCCGACCTTGCCAAGGCACTTCACTACGCCGAAAACAAGGACAAGACCGCACTTGACGGAGAAAAAACTTACCTCACAACCGCGATCAATTGTGATGGTGACCCGCTTGAAGCCATGCTTGCCACGCAAAAATACTTCGGCAAAACGGGAGGAAACGTCGCTTATCACGCCTATCAGAGCTTCAAACCGGGCGAGGTAACGCCTGAACAATGCCATAAAATCGGTGTGGAGCTTGCCAAAAAGATGTGGGGTGATCGGTTTCAAGTCTTGGTTGCCACTCATTTAAATTGCCAACACCTCCACAACCACTATGTCATTTGCAGCGTTTCCTTTCGTGACGGCAAGAAATATGACTGCAAAAAGAGTGAGTATTACCGTTTCCGAGACCTTTCGGACAAGCTTTGCTTTGAAAATGATCTGTCCGTCATCGAGAAACCCGACGGCAAAACACCGCGAAATATTTACTTTGCAGAGAAAGCAGGCGAGCCGACAAAGTATAATCTCATGCGTCAAGCCGTCACAACAGCACTCAGAATTTCAACATCATGGTGGGATTTTGAGCATCACTTACGTGATCTTGGCTATGAATTTGACCGTTCACCCGAGCGAAAATATCCGCGCATCAAGCGTATTTCCGATACCAAATGGACGAGAATTTATCGCCTTGGTGAGAATCATACCCTCGCAAATTATGAGTATTGCTTTCTGAAAGCACGTGCTGAATTGGGGGCAGAAGAGTATAAATGGCACTATTGGGATAAGAAACAAACCAATGGATACTACAAAGAAGACATCTTTGAGAAGCGCCACAGGGAGGCTCTATTGGCTGAACCTTCCCTCATCGGGGTGGTTCTCTTGATGGTATATCTGCTCGGCGGACCCGATCTGATCACGCCCGAAAACCCTGCGCCGAGGTACAAACCGCTGACACCGGCGATGAAACAAGAGAGCAGTCGCGCGCAAATGTACTCCCGACAGGCAGATATTTTGGGTCGCGAGCATCTGCGAACGGAGGAGGACGTGAGCAAATACCTTGACCAAGTGGAACGAAAGATTCACGAAAAGCTCGACGAGCGAAGGCAGTTCTACAATCATGTCCGCCGTGAAACCGATCCCGAAAGGCTGAAAGGCTTCCGCTTGCTGATCAAAATCACCAATGACGAGATAAAAAAACTGCGCCTTGAGAAGAAGGATTTGGCAAATGTTTTGGAGCGTTCAGGCGTGATGAAGGAGCAAATCGAAGCGGAATACGCGGCAAGACGAGAGAAAATCGCCCGTGAATATTACCTCACAAATAAGCAGAAGGAAGATCTCGGCATCGCACCGCCCCCCAAAGAGCGCGTTCGACAGCGCGAATGGGAACGCTAAAATGGTGTGCCATTGGCACACCAGTTAAAAATCAACGCACTATTTACGAAACTTCCCCGCCAATGGCGCAGAAGTTAACTCGAACTAACCTATGCACCAATGGGGCAGAAGTAAAAAATTCTGCCCCACCGTAGCAGAAAAACAGGACACGAAAGCGAATTCTCTCCAAGAACAGAAAACCCCGACAGATGTTTATGATCTGTCGAGGGATTGAGGTCTATTTGATAAATTGGAATTTGGTTAACTCACAATTCCTTTTTTACTAAAACATACTCGGTGGTTCGCAGAACTTCAACAAACCCACATTTAAGGAATAGT
>JBGVIG010000206.1:0-4986 GCA_045122995.1 Eubacteriales bacterium
TCCTGTGCTTTTGATGTCACGGGAACGTAGCCTTCCGTTTGGGAATATGCGATTTGGACGTCATTTGTGAGCAAATACTGCGCGAAAAGCCACGAAGCAAGCACTTCTTGCGGATCTTCTTTGTTAAAAATGCAGATCGAAGGACCTTGCGAGATCATTTCGGGGTTTTCCGCATCAAACTGCGGGATCATGCGCACAGCGGTTTCAAAGCGAACGAGCTTATCCTCGGCGATATCAATAAGCGGTGCGTCGGTACCCATCCAAGTAGCACCTGCTGTGGAGTCGATCGCAAAAATACACTGTCCTGCATTGAGGTAGTTTGCGGGATAGCTGGAGATCTTAAAGGTGGAGAATGCACCAGTGCCTGCGTGCAGCGCGATCATTTGGAGCATTTCCTTGGTCGTATCATTGAAAATGAGGATATCACCCTCGTCTGTGGAATATTCCCCGTCCTTTTGCGCGAGCATCTGGATCATCATATTATCCGTGGATTTATAGATGAAAGGAATCAGCACCTTTTGTCCGTTGACAAGATAATTGCCGTTTTCGTCCTTTGCCATCGCCGCTTCGGAAACTTCAAAAATGAAATCCCAAGTCAAAACATCGGGAACTTCATAGCCAAGCTTTTCCACAAAGTCCTTATTGATATAACAAGCTTCCGTGGATCGCATATACGGGATCGCATAATAATTTCCACCGAGTTTTCCTTCTTCCAGGAATTTCGGGATCATTTCTTCCTGTGTCGGACCGTCATAGCGCAGCTCATTGCCGCCAAAGCCATATTTTTCATCGACAAAAAGCTCGTCCAGCGGCACCACCGTGTTGTCACCCGTCATGTAGGTAGCAATGTGGTCAGGATACGTGATGCAGATATTCGGCGTTTTCGCCATGGGAATATTTGTGATAACGTCGTTATAGATCTGACCGTAATCCGTATAAGGCTTTATTGTTACATGGATATTGGGATAAAGTGCTTCAAAATCGGCGATCGCCTTTGCATAGATGCGCGTTTGTGTGGCGTTTGTATCATTCTTTGCCCAGAACGTAAGCTCATACTCACGAGAGGTGTCAAACTCCTCAGGTAATACGAAAGCGTCCATGCGCTTAGCACCATGGCAACCCGTGAAAACGGAAAGCGCCACTGCGAAGATAAGAAATAAGGAAAAGATGCGTTTCAACCTTTCATACCTCCTCTCGCAACACCCGCCATAATTTTCTTACGGAAGATGAGGAAAAGTACGATCAGCGGCACGGAGATGACCACCACCGCCGCCATCATGGCAGGAATGTTTTCTCTGCCGAAGCCGTTTTCGCGGATTTCCTGGATACCGTTGGAAACGAGGTAATATGCCTCGTTATCGGTGATGAGGCGAGGCCAAACGTAAGAGTTCCAACATTCGATGACCTTGAGAATCGTCACAGTGACGACCGTCGGACCACAGATGGGAAGCGTCACTTTGAGAAGATATTTCAGATCCGAGGTGCCGTCCACCTTCGCCGCATAATAAAGCTCATCGGGGATCTGCTCAAAATTTTCTTTCAAAAGATAGATATAGAATACCGACGTGATCGACGGCAAGATAAGACCCGTGAAGGTATTTCTCAGATCAAGATTCGTGATCGTCATATAGTTTGTGATGATCACAAGCTCGCTCGGGATCATCATCAAAGCAAGAAACAAAGTGAAAACAAGATTTTTTCCGCGGAAATTTAATCTCGCAAAAGCGAACGCCGCAGGCACGATGACCACAAGCATCAGCGCCGTCGTGATGACGGTGAAGATCAGTGTATTGAGAAAATATTTCGCCAAAGGAACAGTGGTAAACGCATCGATATAATTTTTGAGTGTAGGGCTCGTGGTGATGAACTGCGGAATATATTCCGAGTTATAGGCACCGTAGCTCTTAAAAGAGGTCAGCACCATCCAATAAAACGGGAAAAGCACGATCAGCGCCCAAATGGCAAGAAGAAAATAGACCACGATCTTAAAGGCAATATTATATGCCTTCGATCTTTGCGCGGTACGGTGTAAACTTTCAGATCGGTTCATTTTTTCCTCCTTTATTTATTGAAAACAAATTTTTTGCGGATCAGGAGATTGATGCAGGTGATCGTCAAGACGATCGCGAAAAGGACGATCGCCGCCGCCGAAGCGTAGGACGGATAACCGCCGCTATCACCGTACAGCATATCGTAGATATAACCAACGATGGTGTTCATTTCCGCAACGTTCAGATTCGTGCCAAAGATCGCAACGGCATCGCTATATGCCTTGAAAGCACCGATAAATCCTGTGATCACAAGATAGAAAAGCATCGGAGAGATCATCGGCAACGTGATCTTATAAAAAATGCGGAAGCGCGACGTGCCGTCGATGCGCGCGGCATTGTAATAATCCTCCTTCACAGAAGCAAGCGCACTCGTGAGCACGAGGATCTTAAACGGCATGACCACCCAAACGGTATAAATGCAAAGCACAAGCATTTTCGCCCAATACGGACCATCAATAAAGTCGATCGGTCCTGCGCCGAAAAGTGCAAGGATAAGATTGGCAAGGCCGTCCGTATACGCCGTCTTTTTGAAAAGGATCATGAAAACCATGCCCACGGCAAGCGTATTTGTCACGTACGGCAAGAAATATACCGTCTGAAAAAGCTTGCGAAGCGCCTTAATGGAGCTGAGCCCCAAAGAGATGAGAAGCGCGATCCCTGTGGAAAGCGGCACGGTGATCAAAACGAGGACCAGCGTATTTTTCACAGCCTGCAAAAAATAAGGATCGTGTAAAATATAGGAATAATTATAAGTGCCAACGCCGAAATACGTCTGCGACGCGGAATTATAGCCTTCCTCAAACGAATAAATAAATACGTCGATCAAAGGATATACCATAAAAACGCCGAGGAAAAGGATCGCCGGCAAAAGATAAAGCCAGCCTTTGAATTGGTTTTTATCCATAAAAATACGCACCTCCGAACCTTCCGCCGTGAAAAACACGCGGAAAAACCATTATATGTCTATTATAGCACACTCCCCCTTGCGGTGCAAGCAAAACAAAAAACTTCCCGAACAAAAAAATTCGGGAAGCTTTAAAGCTTAGGTGAGTGGCGTGAGTTTCACAAGATAAGTGTCGAAAAGCTTCATAGAAAGATAAAGCTTATAGCTGTCTGCCGTGATGATCTCCTCACGGACAAGCGTGCTGTTATGTGCTTCATCGAGAAGATAAAATTCTGCTTTCACGCCGTTTACCGAGGGAAGCCCGCAGATATCCAGACATACGGTTTGGGCAGGCGCCTCATCTTCATCTTGATAATGCGTGAGGAAGATCGCGCCGTCCGTACCATTTGTCGCGGCACAGGTATAGATATGATCGTTTTGCGCATCGGTCTTCACAGATTCACCAAGGCGGCGAAGCTCCTTGAACTGATAAAACGCATAGTAACCTTTGCGCGGTTCCAGCGTTTCGGTATCAAAAAGACCACTCATGCCACAAGGGCGCGCATCATAATACATAAACATGGCAAGATCGCTCGCCTGCCCGACACACATGGAGCCGGCAATGAAGGAAGCCCCCTTGAGTCCGCGTTCCATGCGAAGAGAATAGTTCCAATCTTCCCTCAGCCAACCGCGAATATAGTTCCATTCATTCAAAATCAGCTCGGGAACTTGCAAATCAAACATTTCAAGCGATGCTTTTGCCGTTTCCACAGCGACGGCAACCTCTTCGGGGCGTTTATAATAACGGTGGAAGGAATAAAAATCAAAGGGCAGATTTCTTTCTTTCACCGCCTTCAAAAAGGCAAGCTGCAAAGGTCCGTGCTTGGGCGCTGTAAAGGCAGGACCACCAATTTTCAAATGAGGGAAGCATTTTTTCAGATGCGTTGCCGCCACAGCGTAAAGCTCAATAAATCCTTCATCTGTTCCCTGCCAGCAAGGATTTGTGCCGTCTGCATTGCAGCAGTCAGGCTCATTCCAGATTTCCCAGTATTCGATATCATAAGTAAAGCCGTTTGCCCAGCCTTCGGTGTAGTGGCGAATGATATGCTCGCAGATACGCGCCCACTTTGCATAGTCGCGCGGTGGATACGTGCCGAATTTGAAGCCATGCTCAATGGAAGCACCAAGACGGTAAAAAACTTTTGTGCCTGCGGCAAACGTATTTTTTGTATACATATCGGTTGGCTCAAAAAGGTAAGATGTGGGATCATTTTCATCGGCATCGAAATCACGGAAGATACGATGCACGTCTACCGTATGCTCACCGCCGTAAGCGCTGTGAAAAGAAGCGTCATGATTGCGTGCGTATGGAATCTCCAGCGCCGCATAATCAGGAAAATTGGTCGTGCCTCGCTCACTCATGCCATGAGGCCCGTTGTTGACCGCATTCATCGGCTTGATCTTTCCTTGCTTACAGGAAAAATCCACGTTTATGGTATTCATAAAAAATCCTCCCATATCGTTTTGATTGCCTTTATTATAAAAGATACGATGAAAAAAGTCAATTCCATTTCTCTATTGAAAAGCGAAAAACATCATGCTATAATAAAGAAAAACGAGTGTGATCAAGGAGCCATTATGAAAAAGATCGAAATGTTATGTGAAAAAGCATCAAAAAGCGGCGCTTTCGAGGTCGCAGCGATTTCAACGGAAAACATCAAGGTTTATCAAGAGATCCGTGACATCTGCAAGAAAAACACCTGCCGTAAGTACGGCACTACTTGGGCATGTCCGCCTGCGGTGGGAACGATTGATGAATGTTTTGCCAAGGTGAAAAAATATGACACGATGATCCTTTTCACAGGGAAATATGAACTCGAGGATTCTTTTGATTATGAAGGCATGATCGAAGGTATGCACCAATTCAAATATCTCGCAGAACGCTTTGAAAACACCTTTAAGGAAGAACTTTCCGACTATCTTCTCTTTTCCAATGAAGGCTGTCAAAAATGCGAAAAATGCACCTACCCCGATGCGCCCTGCCGTTTCCCC
>JBGVIG010000207.1:0-3617 GCA_045122995.1 Eubacteriales bacterium
GCGGCACTTGGTACGGTGCTTCCGTATTCCAAGCCCGTTTTGCTTCTTGACTGTGGTGCGAATGTGACGATCACATCGGATTATCTTTCTCAGTTTGCGTGCCTTGGTTCCGTTTATATGGAAAAGGTCTGCGGTGTGGAAAATCCTCGTGTAGGTCTTCTCAACAACGGCGCTGAAAGCACAAAAGGTACCCCTCTTTACGTGGAAACCTATCAGCTTTTGCAGAATATGAAAAATATCAATTTTATCGGCAATGTGGAAGGAAAAGATATTCCTTTCGGTGTATGCGACGTTCTCGTTTGCGATGGCTTTACAGGCAACATCGTTTTGAAAACTTCCGAAGGTCTTTGCCGATTCATCATGTCGAGAATCCTCGGTATGTTCAAAGAGGATATCATCGGTAATATTTCGGGACTTCTCGTGAAGAAAAAAGCGAAGAAGCTCAAAAAGCAGTTTGATCCCAAGGAATACGGTGGTGCGCCGTTCCTCGGTCTTGCGAAGCCTGTCATCAAAGCACACGGCAACTCTGACGCGAGAGCGATGAAGAATGCAATCAAGCAAGCGGTGGCATACGCTGAAACGGGCGTTGTCGCGGAGATCGAAAGACAGGCGAAGGATTTCCCGCCGCCTGCTGAAAAAAAGAACATGAAAACAAAAGAAGGATAAAAACGATATGGTAGTGAAAAACAGCGAAATGCCGAAGAAGATTTGCTTTTTGGAGCAAAACATCGGATATACTTTTCAGAAAAAAGAATATGTGATTGAGGCATTGCGCCATTCCTCTTACGCGAATTAAAATAAGAAAAACGGCGCGCTTTCCAATGAAAGACTTGAATTTCTCGGAGATTCCGTGCTTTCCATTATCGCAAGCGATTATCTTTTCAAGCGCTTTGCCGAGCACCCCGAGGGAGATCTGACGAAATTGCGCGCGGAAATCGTTTGCACGGATTCGCTTGCTTCTTTTGCAAAAACGATTCATTTGGGAGATTATCTCCTTTTGGGACACGGCGAAGAGATGCGCGGCGGCAGAGGACAGGCAAAGATCCTTGAAGATGCTTTTGAAGCATTGCTTGCGGCGATCTATCTCGATGCGGGCCGTGATCTGGAAGCAGTTTCTGCCTTTTTGCTCCCCTTGATCATCGAAAGAGCGGACAGGCTTCTTTCGGAACGCCCTGTTATGGATCCGAAATCTCACTTGCAGGAGATCGTGCAGGAAGCAAAAGGTATGCTTGCTTATGAGATCGTTTCGGAAAGTGGTCCTGACCACAATAAGAGCTACATCTGCGAAGTGAAGATCGATAACAATGTGATGGGCAGAGGCGAAGGCTCGAGCAAAAAGAAAGCGGAGATCGCGGCGGCAGAGGACGCACTGCGCAACTACATTTTGGAATGAAAAAGCACATCAATATCCCCATCTTCATTCCGCATCTCGGCTGTCCGAACGGCTGTGTTTTTTGTAATCAGAAAACGATATCGGGACACGGCAGCTTTTTAAGAGAACATGTGCCGGAGGAGATCGAGCAAGCACTTGCCACGGTGACAGGTGACGTTCCGGTTCAGATCGCTTATTTTGGCGGTAGCTTTACGGGGATCCCACGGAAAGATATGATCTTCCTTTTGAAAACAGCAAAAAAGTATATCGACGAGGGACGATGCGATTCCGTCCGCATCTCCACAAGACCGGATTATATAGACGGAGAAATTTTGGAGATCCTTGGTGCATACGGTGTGAAAACCGTGGAGCTTGGGATCCAGAGCATGGACGATACGGTGCTTCTCGCATCCAAAAGAGGGCATACCGCGGCGGATACGATCCGCGCTTGCGCACAGATCAAAGCATATGGCTTTGAACTGATCGGGCAGATGATGACGGGACTTCCGATGTCGAGTGCCGAGGCGGAAATGATGACCGCACAGCGCATTTGCGAGATGGGCGCTGATGGCGCAAGGATTTATCCGACGGTGGTCTTTCGCGCAACAGAGCTTGAAAAAATGGCAGAGAACGGCGAATACAGACCGTTTTCCGAAGAAGAGTCGGTGGAGAGAACGGCAAGGGTGCTTGGCGTTTTCATGGAGCGGAACGTGCCTGTGATCCGCATCGGCTTGCAGGCAACGGAGGTGCTCGTTTCCGGAGAAGAAATGGTGGGCGGCGGCTATCACCCTGCGGTGGGAGAGCTTGCTTACAGCCGCTATTTCCGCGCTGCCATTGAAGCGACACTTGCAAAGTGTGAAGCGTTGGGAAGATCTGCTGAAATTGCGGTGAACCCGAAGGACCTTTCCAAGATGATTGGTCAGCACGGGGTAAACAGAGAATATCTTAAAAATCAATTTTCACTTCGAGCGATCCGTTTCGTTCCGAGTGAGAAGATGGAAAAACATAAATTTACGGTAACACTCACATAAAAAAGAAAGGAAAAACAAGGATATGCGCTTAAAACAGCTCGAATTGCAGGGCTTCAAATCGTTCCCTGATAAGACCGTCATCGCGTTTGACCGCGGGATCACGGTGGTTGTCGGCCCGAACGGAAGCGGAAAATCCAATATTTCGGACGCCATGCGTTGGGTTTTGGGTGAAAATTCCTCGAAGACCATGCGCGGTGAAAAGATGGAAGATGTTGTTTTTGCCGGCTCGCAAAAGCGCAGTCCCATGGGTTTTGCAGAGGTTTCGGTCACGTTTGACAACACCGTGGAAAGCGGAAAAGTGGCAAGCTTCGCCGAATATGATGAAGTCAAGGTCACACGCCGTTATTATCGCGTGGGCGAAAGTGAATATATGATCAACGGCAAATCCGTGCGTCTGAAAGATATCCATGAGCTTTTCCTCAATACCGGTATCGGCAGGGACGGCTATTCCATCATCGGTCAGGGCAAGATCGCGGAGATCATCTCTCAAAAGAACGGTGAACGCCGTGCGATCTTTGAGGAAGCGGCAGGCATTGCGCGCTATCGCTATCAGAAAACGGAAGCTTCTAAGAAACTTGAGGATACAGACGCCAACCTCGTGCGTCTTGCAGACATCGTCAGTGTGCTTGGCGAGCGCGTGGAGCCGCTGGAAAAAGAATCTGAAAAAGCCAAAAAATATTTAGAGATCCGCGATGCGAAGATGGCAGTGGACATCGGTCTTTCTCTTTATGACATCGACAACACCAAGGCGCGTGTGGACGAGCTGGCAAAGCAGACCGCCGCGGCAAAGACCGACCTTGAAAACGCGGACGAAACCAGACAAAATCTCGAAAATGCCGAAGAAAAGGCAAGAAATGAAGAACTGCAAGCGAAAATCGAAAGAGAACGCCTTCTTGTTCGCATCTCTGAGTTGACGGGTGCGCTCCATGAAACGGAATCGAAGATCTCCCTTGCGGAAAATGACACGGCGCACCTTGGCGAAACGCTCGTTTCTTCGGGAGAACGCATTCGTCTTTCCGAAAATGCGGCAAAAGAAGCGGCGGCGGAATGTGAACGTCTTTCGCAAAAAGAAAAAACAGAGCGCGATGCTTATGAAGCGCTCACGCATGCGATGGAAAACGCAACTGCGGAAGTTTCTGAGAGTGAAAAGAAGCTTTCTGACAATGAAAACGAGAGCGCCGATTGGCGTGCTAAGATCGAGGATATCCGCCGTG
>JBGVIG010000208.1:0-1112 GCA_045122995.1 Eubacteriales bacterium
TCGGGGAAACAATCAAAGAAGAATGGATTTTGCGATATCCATTTCTTTATGTTTTCATATTTTCCATTTGATGTTCAGACTGTCCTTTGATGCGTCAATGCGCTCAATCAGACAGTCAACGACCGTAATTTTATCGCTTACAGTCAATTTTTCCCAATGCTCCATGTAGTCGGTGATCTCGCCCACACGGTCGGTATCACGCTCGTCAAGCTGTGCGATCTCTGCGTACAGCTTTTTCTTTTCGGTATCAAGGTCGGACACGCGATTGTTTATGTATTCCATCACTGTGGCATTTGCAGAAACAACCTTGTCAAGCAGAGCAACGATTTCTTTGTCGATCTCCTCGATTCTCGTTTTCAGTTTAACAACTTGGAGATTGTAGCCCTCATTCTGCTGCGCCGATAATGTTGCAAACTCCGTTAGCTTTTTCTGCATTTCCTCAAATACCACTGCATCCACCACGTCGGCATCCAATGATCCGAAATGACATCCTCCGGCGTGATATTTGTTGGTACATAGATAATAGCGGTTATCGGATTTCGTCTTGCAACGGTAGATCTTGGCGGTCAGCGCATAGCCGCAATGGGCGCACTTGATCTTGCCGGCAAGCCAAGTTGCTTTCGCCTTGACTGGCTTTGCTACGCTCTTGTTATTGAGGCACTTGGAACGGCATTTGATCCATACGTCGGAATCCACAAGCCCCTCGTGGGGAGCCAACACCAGCGTGTGTCCTTCGAGCGAAACCGTCTTGCGCTTCGTGTCCGTACCCGAATAGAGATACGCGCCGTTTGTTCCGATGAAATCTTCGGGGATATTGGCGATATTCGTACCTTGTGCCTTGAAAAAATCGTATAAGCGATAGTCCGCGCGCACGTACACGGGATTGATAACGAGGTCGCGCAAGCGACTTCGATTAAAGAGATTTCCGTCACGTTTGGTGATACCCATCAGTTCCAGTTGCCGTATCACGTCACCGAAAGACGTTTGCGGCTCGGCATACATAGAGTAAATTAGCCGCACCACCTCTGCCTCATGTTCGATCGGTTCGTACATTTTGGTGCGGATGCCGTCAATCACGGTGTCCTTGAGCGTAAATCCGAACGGAACTCGTC
>JBGVIG010000209.1:0-6135 GCA_045122995.1 Eubacteriales bacterium
GCTGATTCGAAAAATGAAAGAAGAAAAGCTTCTTGCCACGAAGCTCATTGATAAGATTGAAGATCCCATTGGTCGAGCGATCTTGCGTCGGCGTTATATTTTTGGGGAAACATGGGAAAAGATCGCTTGCGATTGCGGTAAAATGAGCGCACGAAATGCCCATTATAGTCATGACAATACTCTCTTTCTTTTTGAAAAAATATTTTCTGAGAGTAATTTTTGATGAAAAAAAGGAACTTTTTTTGCGCTGCAAAAAACTCTTGCAATTTCTTCCTTTTTGTCGTATAATATCATCGTTTGTGATATTATTTTGAAGGAGTTTTTGAAAGTGAAAACGGAATCTGCCAAAAGGAAAAACGATGTGCGCGGCTCTCACCGTGCTTTTCTTGCGATAAAAACGTTTGTAAAAAAGAATACAGTTCTTTGTATTGCAATTTTTGCGGCATTTGTCACATCATGCATCGTTCCGCCTGATGCGGAATATATCAGCTATTTTGATTTTAAGACGTTGACTTGCCTGTTCTGTACGCTCGCGTGCATCTGTGCATTGCGGAATATTCGCTTTTTCGTTACGCTTGCACATAAGATTATCGGTGTTTGTAAAAATACACGCCTTTGTGTGTTAACGCTTGTTTATATTACTTTTATCGGTTCGATGTTCCTTGCCAATGACATGGCGTTACTCACATTTTTGCCGCTCGGATATCTCGTGCTTTCCTCCACGGGGAAAGAAAAATATATGGCGTTTACCTTCGTGATGCAGAATATTGCCGCGAATCTCGGTGGTATGCTGACACCTTTTGGCAATCCGCAGAATCTTTATATTTATTCTGCGTTCAATATCCCCACGGGCGAATTTATGAGTATTATGGCGTTGCCGTTTATCATTTCTATCGTGGTGATCACAGCTTGTTGCCTCATTTTTGTGAAGAAAGAAGCAATGGAGATTCATGAGGATATCGCAAAGATCCCTCCTATGCGTGCATGTATTTATCTTGTGCTGTTTGCACTTTCCATCATCATCGTTTTCCGTGTGATCCCGTATGTGGTTGGTCTTATCATCGTGCCTCTCGCGCTTTTGTTTCTTGACAGAGATGCGCTGAAAAAGGTGGACTATCCGTTGCTTTTCACATTTTGCGCCTTTTTCGTTTTTGCGGGCAATATGGCAAGAATCTCTGCGGTGCGCGAGCTTTTTGAGTTTTTGCTTGCTAAAAATACACTCATCTTCAGTGCGCTTTCTTGTCAAGTGATCAGTAACGTGCCTTCCGCTGTTTTGCTTTCACAGTTTACGGATAACTACCGAGAATTGCTTCTTGGCGTGAATATCGGTGGCGCGGGAACTTTGATCGCATCGCTTGCGAGCTTGATCACATTCCGCGAATATACAAAGCACAACCCTAAAGGCACAAAAAAATATATCGCTGTTTTTTCAGCTTTTAATTTCGGCATGTTGCTTTTGCTTTTGATCGTGGAAAGCATTGTTTTGAATGTTGGTGCATAAATCATATTTTTATAAATTCAAGAGGAAATGTTTCATTTCCTCTTTTTTATTTGGATTAAAAAACACAAAATTAAAAAAGCATGAGATTTTTCGCGAGAATTTTCGACTATATAAGTAAAACAAAAAGAAAATAGAGGTGTTTTATCATGAAGAGAAGAAAAAACAAAAACCCGTTGTTTGCCGTGACCGCATTCGTCATGTGCCTTTGCTTTGCGTGCGTGTTATTTTTCGGGTGTGAGGAAGCACCGTATTTCCCATCTGATGACGGCACGACAAATGCCGACGAACCGATGAGAGAATCCGGGCGGGGTGAGGTTTTGGAAGGTGGTATCGGAACGTATTTATGGTTTGGATTTATTGAACCTGCTTGGTGCTATGCTCCTCCGCAAATATTGACGGGACATTACGCATCATATCGTTATTACGGTGTGCTTTCTCCTTCGAAAGTGAAAGAAGAATATATTGGAGAATGCTTGGAGCAAGCAGAGATTTATTTACAGGAAGAAAAAAGACATGAAAGCTGGGATATTTTTGAGATTCGCGGCGTGGATCCTGCGATTGCGGTGTGTTTGTATTTCAAGACGGAAAAGTGCTACAGTGTTTATTTAAACCGCGAGCATACATTTGAAACCTTTGCAGATTTCACTGACGCTTGGCATCTCGAAGAATATTTGACTCTTTGCTCGAACATTTCATGCTATGAGTATAAGACTAAAAATTACACGTATCGACGTCGTTATGAAGCGAACGCAGAGGCTGCGGCGATACTTCAAAAAATGCTTCTTTCGATCGACGGTAAAAAAACTACGTGGAATGGTGACTATGACGATTACAAAAGAGCGCTTGTTTTGACTTTCAACTATCTTGATGATTTAGATCGCGTCAGCATTTTCGTGCGGGATAACGGCTTTCTGGAGATCGTTTTTTCAGAATGCGAGCAAGTATATTATTTTGATATTGGCAAAGAAGCTGCCGAGCAGATCCTTGACCACGTGGAAGGTCTTCCGCGAGCGCTATTGACGGAAAAGACAAATCCATACGGTGATGGTACAATTATGGAAACCACAACGACAATTCTTGCTAAATGAAAAAAGCGGGCAATGCCCGCTTTTTCTTATTTATTAAAATAAGCCAAAATATCTTCTTTTTTCGCGTTTGCATGGCCGAAGAGCATTTTATCACTGCCGCCGCATTTTCCGTTTAATATGTTGCGGTATTCCGCCATTTTTGCTTTCAACGGAATGTTTTTGGAAGCGATAACAAATTGATAGCCTGCCTCCTCTGAGCCGGAAAAAACAGAAAAAATCGTGTCTGTTTTTTCCATGCCTGCCGTTGCAAACTCACGCATGGCATTTCCGTCAAGCGTTGCGTCGAAAATTGTGATGTTTTTTGTTGTCTGCACAATGGCGTCCAACTTTAAACGAATGATCTCACGCTTCATGGCACCGATCGTTTTTTTCATCTCAGCAATTTCAGCAAGCTTTGCTTCTACTGCGAGCGAAATTTCGTCGGGTTTAGCGGAAAGCAATCCCGAAACCTTTCGGATCTCTGTCAGGCGATTGTCATAATCATGGAGTGCATCAAAACCGCAGAAAGCATGGAAACGCATACCGCCTTTATATCGCATTGCGTCCACAATCTTGATGACACCCACCTTGCCCGCACGGTCGAGATGCGGTGCGCAGCAGGCGCAGCGATCAAAGCCTTCCACTTCCACAATGCGGATCTCTTCTTCGTTTTCCAGCTTTTCGCTTTTCGCTCGATAGGAAAGCGCGCGAAGTTCCTCTTTGCTGGGGATATATGTGCGCACAGGCGCGTCTTCAGCCACGGCACGGTTTGCAAGATTTTCAGCCGCTCGGATCTCGTCCCACGTCATGGGACCGCTCACGTCAAAAGTCATGTAATCCGCGCCAAGGTGAAATCCTACGTTTTCAAAACCGTAAAGCTTGTGAATGGCACCGCAAAGCAAATGCTCGCCGAGATGGTTTTGCATTTTACGCAGACGTTCATTTTCTTCGATCGTACCTTCTACGGCAGCTTCTGTGGGGAATGCGTCTACATAATGCCAGATCTCGCCGTCTTCGATCTGCACGTCAAGGACGTTCACGCCTCCGATCGTGCCGCGGTCTGCTGTTTGTCCACCGCCTTCGGGAAAGAACGCTGTGCGATCAAGCATCAGTGCTTTTTTTTCGTTTTCTTCTTTGGTTTGCAGGATATTTGCATGGAACGTAAAACACATTCCGTCTTTTTCATATATTTTTTCCGTGATCACAGAAAGAATCTCCTTTAATATATCATGATACTTCAACATTTTAGCATATTTTTACGGCAAAAGCAAGGAAATGGGGGCGTTTTCTTGACAAATTCACAAGTTGCCGTTAAAATAAAGATAGTGGGCAATGCGCCCACCTATCAAATAATCAATAACCCTTCAAAAAGTGAGGATAAAAATTATGCAAGATATATCTACGATTGATCCGCATCTTGCGGTGAAAAATGCCATTGGTAAAGATGACGTCGTGCTTTACGATCCTTCGCAAGAACCGTTTACTTTATACGGTGTTTATTATGAAGACGGCGCTTATCGCCGTATGCCGATGCGTGTGGCTGAAAAAGTCAATGACGGCGTGCGTGATCTTTCTTTGAATACGGCAGGCGGTCGTATCGCGTTCAAGACAAATTCACCTTATGTGGCGCTTTCTTGTAAGCGTCAATCGTGCTGGCGTATGCCGCATATGGCGTTAACAGGTTCCGCAGGTTTTTGTCTTTTTATTAAAGAAAAAGACGGATATGATTATTACGGCACATTCGTTCCTACAAACTCGATGGCAGGATATGAAACGGTTCTCGATTTTCCCGATGCCAGAGAACGTGATCTTTTGATCTATTTTCCTTTGTATTGCCCGATTGCGGAGTGCATGATCGGACTCAAGGAAGGAGCAAGCCTCGAAAAATGGAGCGGCTACAAATATGAAAAGCCGATGGTTTTCTACGGTTCTTCTATCACACAGGGTGGTTGCGCTTCTGTTTCGGGAAATGACTATATCGCACGTCTTTCTCGTCGCTTTGATTCCAACTATATCAACCTCGGTTTTTCCGGCAGTGCCAAGGGCGAGGACGTGATGATGGATTATCTTGCCGGTCTTGATATGAGCATGTTCATTTATGATTATGACCACAACGCACCCACGATTGAACATCTCAAGGAAACACATTATAAAGGCTACAAAAAGATTCGTGACACGCACCCGACACTTCCGATCGTAATGGCATCTCGTCCTGCATATGATACGGCGAGAGATAATACTGTTCATGAACGTCATGATATCATTAAAGCGAATTATGAAAAAGCACTTGCTGAAGGTGACACTAATGTGTATTTCGTGGATTTTGCGAAGGAGTGTCCGCGTTTCTTCCGCGATGCTTGTGCGGTGGACGGTTCGCACCCCACCGATCTCGGCTTCTATTTCATGGCAGAGGCTTTCGGCAAAGAGCTTGCAAAGATATTTGCGAAGATGAATCAATAACATCAAATAAACACATACCCAAAATGGGTTCCAAGGGATATCATCCCTTGGCAGGGTGTGGGACAGCGTCCCACAGAAAGGAATATTATGGGACTTATTAAAGCATTTACAGGCGCTGTAGGTGGTACGCTCGGCGACCAGTGGAGAGAATATTTTTATTGCGATTCGCTTTCCGCAGATACACTTGTGGCGAAGGGTGAGAAGAGAACATCTCGCCGCTCCCAAAATCGTAAAGGGGAAGAAAACATCATCTCTAACGGTTCTGTCATCGCGGTCAATGAAGGACAGTGTATGCTCATCGTGGAGCAGGGCAAGGTAACGGAGCTTTGCGCGGAAGCGGGTGAGTTTGTTTATGACAGCTCGACCGAGCCCAGCATTTTTTACGGCGGACTCGGCAAAGGAATCCTTGATTCCTTTAAGACTGTCGGCAAGCGATTCACTTTTGGCGCGGACACCGCGAAAGATCAGCGCGTGTATTTCGTCAATACCAAAGAGATCATGGGCAACAAATACGGTACGCCGAACCCCATTCCGTTCCGTGTGGTGGATAGAAATATCGGACTTGATGTGGATATTTCCATTCGTTGCCACGGCGAATATTCTTATAAAATTACAAATCCCATTTTGTTCTATACGAACGTCTGTGGCAACGTGATCGCAGAATACAACCGCTCGGAGATCGACGGTCAGCTCAAGACGGAGCTGATGACCGCTCTCCAGCCTGCTTTTGCAAAAATTTCCGACATGGGTATCCGTTATAGCGCACTTCCCGGTCACACGATGGAAATGGCAAATGCCCTCAACGAAGTGCTTTCCGCAAGCTGGGCAGAAAAACGCGGCATCTCTCTTTTCTCCATCGGCATCAACTCCGTGAAAGCTTCCGAAGAAGATGAAGCAATGATCAAGGAGCTTCAGCGCACAGCCACTTTCCGAAATCCCACCATGGCAGCGGCAACGCTCGTTGGCGCGCAGGCTGACGCGATGAAAACAGCTGCCGGCAATCAAGGTGGCGCTTTCATGGGCTTTGCGGGCATGAATATGGCAATGAACGCAGGTGGAATGAACGCACAGAATCTTTACGCGATGGGTGCAGCACAGCCTGCACAG
>JBGVIG010000210.1:0-5030 GCA_045122995.1 Eubacteriales bacterium
TTCTGCCCGATGTAACAAGACCGCGCGTGATCACGCGAGAGAGAATATTCACGTCGATATTGCCGCCCGAAACCACACATGCGACTTTTTTTCCCTTGATGGGGAGTTTATCGAACATTGCTGCCGCAACGCTGACAGCGCCCGCGCCTTCAGCGATCAGTTTTTGTTTTTCAATCATTGCGAGAATCGCTGCGGCGATCTCGTCTTCGGATACGGTCACGATTTCATCAACGTATTTCTGAACCATTTCAAAGGTGGTATCCCCGGGGTGCTTCACAGCAATGCCATCGGCAAAGGTCTTGACGGAATCCAGTGTGATCGCTTCACCTTTCAGACGGCTTTCATACATGCTGGGGGCATTCGCTGCTTGCACGCCGTAAACTTTAATATTGGGGTTCAACTGTTTGATGGCAAAAGCAACACCTGAAATGAGTCCGCCGCCACCGATCGGAACGATCACGGCATCGACGTCGGGCATCTGATCGAGGATCTCAAGACCAACAGTGCCTTGACCTTCGATCACTTCATCATCATTGAAAGGGTGAATGAAGGTTGCGCCCGTTTCCTTTTGCAGTTCCACAGCCTTGAGGTAAGCGTCATCGTAAGCACCCTTGACAAGAACAACTTCTGCGCCAAGACGCTTGGTGGCTTCCACTTTACTGATGGGTGCGTTATCTGGCATGCAAACGACGCTTTTTACGCCTTGCTTGGTAGCGGCGAGTGCCACGCCCTGCGCGTGATTGCCTGCGCTGCAAGCGATAATGCCTGCGGCTTTCTGCTCATCAGTAAGTCCGCTGATCTTATAGTAAGCGCCGCGGAGCTTAAAGCTACCTGTTACTTGCAGATTTTCGGTTTTGAGATAAATATCGGTATCCGTGCTGAGATTCGGCGCATGGATAAGGTCTGTTTTTCTTGCCACTTCGCGAAGGACGAAAGCGGCATGATAGATTTTATCAAGAGTTACCATTTTCTTGTGATTCCTTTCCTTCCAGGAAATTGATGAATTGCTGTGCCGTTCTGCCCGAAATACCGCCGTGACGGATCTCCCAGCGGTTCGCAAGTGCGAGAAGTTCTTCTTCGCTCATATCGAGTTTCAGCTGACGCTTTGCGATTGCTTTTACAATGTCGTGATAAAGCTTTCTGTTCGGTGCACTGAAATTGATCGTCACGCCGAAGCGAGCCGCGAGGGAAAGTTTTTCTTCCATCGTGTCGGAGCGGTGCAGATCATCAGAAAATTCCATGTCATTTCGATCCGACCAAGTTTCTTTGATGAGATGGCGGCGATTCGATGTAGCATAGATGAGAATGTTATCGGGGCGGGTTTCGACACCGCCTTCGATGACAGCTTTAAGAAATTTATATTCGAGTTCATTTTCTTCAAAAGAAAGATCGTCGATGAAGATGATGAAGCGGTAATTTCTATTTTTTACCGTAGCGATAATTTCAGAAAGATCTCGGAATTGATGCTTATATATTTCAATCATGCGCAATCCCGAATCATAATATTCGTTGATGAGTGCTTTGACGGAAGAAGATTTACCTGTGCCGGCATCACCATAGAGAAGTGCATTGTTGGCACGCTTGCCGGCGAGAAAGCTTTCTGTATTTTCCACGAGCTGTTGTTTTTGGCTGTCATAACCCACCATATCGGCGAGCATGACCTTATCGGTATTATTGATAGGCAGAAATTCTACACCACCGCCGAGGTTTTGAATGCGGAATGCGCGATTGAGCCCAAACATACCAACGCCGTATGCGCCGTAAAAATCAGTCACAAGGCGGAAGATATCGTTTTCGTCTGCTGCGGTTTCGATCTCGCGGGAAAGTTTTTGCACCTTTTCGCTGACACTTCGATAGTAGTGCTTTTCGGATTTTCGGATCGCTTTATAATTTGAAATCGTGGTAAAGCAATCAATGCCAAGTGCTTTTTCGATGGGGGAAAAATTAAAATCAAAAAGATTTTTGAAGATGCGGAAATCATTTTTTGCGAAATGATTGACACTGCCTTCCATTGCACCGCGTCGCTCCGCCGTGAGAGAAAAGGAGTTTTCGTTGGTGATGAGAACGAATGTCAGATAGTTATGCCAAAGATTGGCATCGAAACCATATTTGGTGGAGAGATCGAGAAGCTTTTTGATCTCGCCGTAAATGCGGCGGATAAGAGAAGCGGTTGTGTCGCTTTTTTTCTCGAAATCTTCAAAAATTTCGGCAAGTCGGAGAAGAATACTATCTTCTCCGAGATTGCTGTAAAGAATCAGATTGGATATTTGACGGTACATAAGTGAGTCGTCCTTATTTTAAGAAAGAATTGCACCCTTATCCGCAGAAGAAACGAGCTTCGCGTAGCGTGCGAGGTAGCCTGTTGTCACCTTCGGCTCGGGGCAGACCCATGCGGCTCTGCGTTTTGCCAGTTCTTCATCGGAAACCTTGAGCTCGATCTTGCAAGCAGGAATGTCAATTTCAATGATATCGCCTTCTTCTACAAGAGCGATGGTGCCGCCTGCCGCTGCTTCGGGGCTAACGTGACCAATGGAAGCACCGCGTGTGGCGCCGGAAAATCTACCGTCGGTAAGGAGCGCAACGCTTTCACCAAGTCCCATGCCACAGATCGCGGAGGTGGGGTTGAGCATTTCACGCATGCCGGGACCGCCTTTCGGTCCTTCGTAACGAATCACGACCACGTCACCGGAAACGATCTTTTTCGCGTAGATTGCTGCGATCGCTTCTTCTTCAGAATTGAATACGCGTGCGGGGCCGGTGTGCTTCATCATTTCGGGAGCAACGGCGGATTGCTTTACGACACAGCCGTCCATTGCCAAGTTGCCTTTCAAAACAGCAATGCCGCCATTCTGGGAGTAGGGATTTTCAATGGGACGAATGATAGAAGTGTCGCGGTTGACAACGCCTTCGAGGTTTTCGCCCATGGTCTTGCCTGTGCAGGTCATAACGGAAAGATCAAGAAGGTCTTTCTTTGTAAGCTCTTTCATCACGGCATAAACACCGCCGGCTCTTTCAAGGTCTTCCATAAAGGTGTCGCCTGCAGGAGCAAGATGGCAAAGGTTCGGTGTTTTTGCGCTGATCGCGTTGGATTCATCAAGGCTGATGGTAACACCTGCTTCATGTGCGATGGCAGGAAGATGGAGCATGGTGTTGGTGGAGCAACCGAGCGCCATATCTACAGTTTCTGCATTGTGAAGTGCTGCAGGCGTCATAATATCTCTCGGACGGATATCTTTTTCGATGAGTTCCATGATCTGCATACCTGCGTGTTTTGCAAGGCGGATACGTGCAGAGAGCGGCGCGGGGATCGTGCCGTTGCCGGGAAGTGCCATACCGATTGCTTCGGTAAGGCAGTTCATGGAGTTTGCGGTATACATACCGGAGCAAGAACCGCAAGAGGGGCAAGCGTTTTCTTCGTAATCAAGAACGCCCTTTTCATCAAGTGTACCTGCGTGATAAGCACCAACCGCTTCAAACATGTGGCTCAGGCAGGTGCGTCTGCCATCGGTAAGTCTGCCTGCGAGCATAGGACCGCCGGAGCAGAAAATAGTGGGGATATTGAGTCTTGCCGCAGCCATGAGAAGACCGGGCACGTTTTTGTCACAGTTGGGAACCATGACAAGACCGTCAAACTGGTGTGCCATAACCATAGCTTCTGTGGAGTCTGCGATAAGGTCACGTGTGACAAGGGAATATTTCATGCCGACATGTCCCATGGCAATGCCGTCACAAACAGCGATAGCGGGGAACATGATGGGGGTGCCGCCTGCGGCACGAACGCCTGCTTTGACCGCTTCCACGATTTTATCAATATTCATGTGACCGGGAACGATCTCGTTGTGGGAGCTGACGATGCCGACGAGCGGTCGGTTCATTTCTTCCTCGGTAAGACCGAGCGCGAAGAGAAGGCTTCTGTTCGGGGCGCGTTCGACGCCTCTTTTGATATTATCGGAACGCATAAATTACCTCCGTTATGAATAAGTTTATCAAAATAATTTGTCCCGAGGGAAGAACCCTCGGGACGGGGGATTTTGTCGTTTAGATGTAAGTGCGGTAGACGAGCAACCGGGTGTGGACACCGCTCACATTATTTGGAAGCGTTATCGAGGTCGGTATCGTTTTTCCAAAGCATCTGTTCACGCAAGCGCTGACCAACGATTTCCATCGGGTGTTTTGCGAGAGCGTCACGTTTGGAGTTGAAGAAGCATCTGCCGTTTTTGTTTTCAGCGATCCATTTGCCTGCGAAGGTACCGTCCTGAATGTCGGAAAGAACAGCTCTCATGTTTGCCTTGGTCTGTTCGTGGTCGATAACACGGGGACCGGAAACATATTCGCCGTATTCAGCTGTGTCGGAAATGGAATAGTTCATCGCTGCAACGCCGCCCTTGTTGATAAGGTCGATGATGAGCTTCATTTCGTGGATACATTCAAAGTATGCGTTTTCAGGTTCATAACCAGCTTCTACGAGAACTTCGAAGCCGCAACGCATGAGGTCAACAACACCGCCGCAAAGAACGGTCTGTTCACCGAAGAGGTCGGTTTCTGTTTCATCGTGCATGGTGGTTTCCATGATGCCGGCTCTTGCGCCGCCGATGCCAGCGATGTAAGCGAGAGCGATATCATAAGCTTTGCCTGTTGCATTCTGTTCAACAGCGATGAGGCAGGGAACACCCTTGCCTGCAACGTACTGAGAGCGAACGGTGTGACCGGGGCCTTTGGGCGCTGCCATGAATACGTCTACGTTTGCAGGGGGAACGATCTGTTTGTAACGAATGTTGAAGCCATGTGCGAAAGCGATCGCTTTTCCTTCTGTGAGGTAAGGAGCGATATCTTTTTTATACATATCAGCCTGATTTTCGTCGTTGATGAGGATCATGATGATGTCAGCAGCCTGTGTTGCTTCTGCAACAGTCATAACGGTGAAGCCGTCTCTTTCAGCAACAGGCCAGGATTTGCCGCCTTTGCGAAGACCGATTACAACGTCGCAACCGGAGTCGCGGAGGTTCAAAGCATGTGCATGAAGCTGGGAG
>JBGVIG010000211.1:0-3403 GCA_045122995.1 Eubacteriales bacterium
TAATCCTCAGACACCTGAAATGCTTCCAAAAAAGGATATGGTGCTGTAAGCACCACGGGCGATCCGTCCACAAGGATCGCTGCCCTGCCTTCCAAAAGCTTGGCCGCCACCTTATCGGGACGTTCCGAATTCCCTACCGTCGGATAAAGCGAAAATTTTCCATCTTGGATCCACATCTCCACGTCCCCCGAATCGAGAAGCGCATCTGTTTTAATTTCTTTGATGCGCGAAATCACGCGCTCCACCATCGCCTCGTCCGCCACGCCCTCCAGATACATCACGGAAACGTTGGTCACGGTCAGCGTGCCAACGGGAAAAAGCTTGCGCTTGAGCTTTTCCGTTCGCAGTCTTCTGCGGATCAACATAGCATTATTCTCTGCGCTTTCTGTAAATCCCTCATGCGGCCCGCGGATCACGTTTTCCGTGTCCGGCTCTGAGGTAGAACGACCATCTTCATTTTTTGTCGTGACAGAAAGTGCGATCCCCTCGTCGATATAATCACCAAAAACCACGGCGTCCCCTGCCAGAATGGCATTCTTCACCGCCGTCATGTCCATCAGTACTTCCACCTTCGCAGTGATGATCACCGTGGAAAGCGGATACGGCAAATGGCCGAAACGCATTTCTCTTCCGATCGGCTCCAAGATAAATTGATTGATGAAAACACGCGAGCTGAAGCCGTTGATATAGGCAACATAAAGATGCTTCTTCCCAAAATCCATCTCTCGGATCACAAAATCACACATATCGGAAAACAGCAGAGAAAGCCTCTCTTTTATCATTTCCTTCTCCATAAAAACACCTCTATTTCTATAGATAAATAGCACAACATAGTCTTTGCAAAAAGAAGCATATTATACAAAACGCAAGCATTTTTGCCGAATCCCTTGACTTTTTTCGCTTTGTAAACTACAATACGAGTAACAGGATATTTTTCGGTCACCTATTTCATGCAAACGCGCAGAAAGGATCCATCTTATGAACCGTACGCTATCCAAGATCAAAACACGATTGCAAACGCTCCCAATCCGATATCTTTATAATATCAAAGATGATGGCGGCAGAGGACGCTTCACGATGTTGCTTTCCAGCATCATGGCCGGACTTGTCGGTCAGCTTTCGGGCGGTCTTTTTTATACAAGCTTTCTTCTTCAATACGGGCTTGACAAATCAAAGATCGGTATCCTCACATTCGTGCCGTACATCACTTGCCTTTTGAATATGTTCGGGCCATTGATCCTTGAGCATTTTCCGAAAAGAAAATGGCTTTTGTTTTCCGCAAGGCTCACCTATTACACCATCAATATCCTCGGCATCACACTTCTTCCGATGTTTGTGAAAAATGAACGCGCCCTGCTGATCTCTTTCGTTGCATTGATCATTCTCGCGACGTCTGTCAACCAGATTTTCGGCTCCGGCTATTCCGCATGGCATGCAAACTTCCTGCCTGAACACGTGCGCGTCGATTATTTTAACACGACAAGCTGTCTGAACAGCTTTTTCACATTTCTCATCACCCTCATCGTTTCCGCCATCGGCGATAAGATGACCGGAACCGAACATGAGCTTTTGATGTTAACGATCATTCGTTTCATCGCATTTGCACTCGCCGCAGTTGACTGCTTCATTCTTCTCATTCCGAAAGAGTTCCCTTACGCCACAGCCGCACGCGCAAAGCTTTCCAATATTTTCATATTGCCTTTCAAGGAAAAGAAATTCCTGCTCACCATTCTGATCTCGGCAACATATTCCTTTGCCACAAACCTGCCCAACGCGACACTTAACGCTTACGTTTTGCAGGATGTCGGCGTCAGCTATACGCTTTGTAACGGTATCAACGCCACCTATTTCCTTTTCTTCATCTTCTTCTCGTCGATGTGGAAAAAGCTCATCTCCAAGCTCTATTGGTATCGTGCGCTCACCGTTGTCGTATTGATCCACGCGGCGACGTTCTTCATGTATTCGTTCGTCACGGCAGATACTCTCTGGCTTTATATCGTCGTGCGCTTCTCTCAACATATCCTCGGCGTGGCAACCGGCACGATCTTCTCGTCCTTGCCTTACGTACATTTGCCGGAAGCAGACCGCACGAACTATCTCTCGTTCCACACGATCCTTGCGAACCTCACGGTTTTCGTCAGCATGATGATCGGCACCGTTTTCACGGATTTCTTTTCGGGACGTTACGGCGAATCAGGAAGCATCACTTTCATCGGTTACCCCTTCAGCAGTACGCAGTTCTTGCTCTTGGCTTCCGGTATCGCGCAAGTGCTGGTCGCACTTCTTTCCCTCGCACTTTCGAGAAAACTTACTCCTACTGAGCTTTTGCCCGCAAAAAAGCGCAAAAATGTTTGATTTTTTTCAAAACTTTTTAAAAACCCCTTGCAATATCGAAAAAATATGGTATAATATACCCGTTGCGCATTAAGAAATGCAAAAAAACGAAACGGTCCGCTGCATGCTCGCATGAACGTTTTGGAACTAATTATTATTTAATTATTTAGGAGGAGCCTCAAAATGGATAAGATTCAGGCTTTTGTTAACGAGCAATTGAAAACCGAAATTCCCCAGTTCGAAATCGGTGACACTATTGTTGTACACAACAAAATCAAAGAAGGTAACAGAGAAAGAATTCAGCTTTTCGACGGCGTTGTAATCGCTAAAAAAGGCGGCGGCATCGCAGAAACCTTTACTGTAAGAAAGATCGCTTACGGTATCGGCGTTGAAAAAGTATTTCCTCTTCACTCGCCCAACATTGTTAAAGTTGACGTTACCCGCCGTGGTAAAGTTCGCCGCGCTAAACTCTACTATGTACGTGAACGCGTAGGCAAACAGGCTAAGGTAAAAGAACTCATCTAATTCGTTAACCTTAAAAATGTTTATAAACAAAAAGCAGTTTCGAAAGAAACTGCTTTTTGTTTTTCTATAAGATTTTGATTTTTCACATCATGCGCGGTCTTTCACGCATCATCGCATTTCCCTCGCGTGCCTTTTCCGAAAGCATTTCCCAAACACTGTCCGCTCTTTCCGAAAGCGCAAAAGCTCGGCGCGCTTCTTCGGGCAAAAATTTACCGTCCGCAGGCTTTGTGAGGATCGGGAGCTTCGATGTTTTTCTGATGCGGGAAAGGAATGCTCTACCCTTTTCATTTGCTGCAAGCACAGACGTATAGGTAACCTTTGTCGCATCACTCGGCGTGACACCGAAAAACATCATCAGCATCGCGCGGCGGATTCTGGAATCGGAAAAATGGCGTGTGCGCACACTCGCAAGAAAGTCTTCCGAATTTCTTGCCGTTTTTGCTGCCGCAAGGATACGCGAAGCAAGCTCATACGACACATCAAAAAATTCACCTTGCGCAATCAATCCCGCGCGCGCAGCTGCTGTGAAAAGCACAAAAAATTT
>JBGVIG010000212.1:0-3794 GCA_045122995.1 Eubacteriales bacterium
ATTTTTCATTGTTGCGTTCATAATGACCAAACGCCATCGCTCTTTCATAAATTCTGCGATCACTCGTTACCAAAACGCCGAGCTCACCGCAAGCAAAAGATTTTGTGCTCATCAAAGACATCGCGGAAACGTCACCGAAAGTACCCAGCTTTTTGCCTTTATAAAGACCACCCTGTGCGTGAGAAACGTCTTCGATCACTTTCAGGTTATGCTTTTTCGCAATCGCCATGATTGCGTCCATATCACAAGGATAGGCATAATAATGAACAACCATGATCGCTTTGGTACGAGGTGTGATGCAACGCTCCAAGTCATTGGGGTCCATGCTGAGCATATCGTTGATGTTGCAGAATACAGCAGATGCACCGAAGTTGATCGCCTGAGAAACACTACCCCAATAAGTCTTTGTCGGACAAATAATTTCATCGCCTTCACCAAGACCGATGGCAAACATCGCAGAAGTCAAAGCCATCGTACCGTTGCAATACGCGATCGCATAATCTGTTCCCTGCCATGCGGCAAATTCCTGCTGGAATTTCTCTGTCACGTCAGTGCCGGAAAACGCACCTCTGCGAATCACGTCAAGTGCAGCATCTTCTGCTTCCTGTGTCAAAACCATGGCACGGAAAAGAGAATCATATTTGTCTGCAGGAATAGAGCCTTTCGGAATCACGGGAGTTCCGCCGAGGATCGCCAATTTTTCGTTTGTCATAGTAGATACACCTTTCTATATTTTATAAGAAAATAAATAATTTACAGTTCAAGACCAAGCAAACGGATCGCATTTTCACGAACGACCTTGCGATAATTTTCTTCACTGAGTAAACCATCTTCTACCATCTTGGTAAGAAAAGCATCAAATTCATATTGATGTTTATTTTTTGTTCCGCAAATATCACAGCCATACAAAATACGGTCCGAAAATTCTTCAATAAAGCGTGCAGCATTTTCAGGATCGCGACGCAATGCATTCATACCGCTTCCCGCGGAAAGATCACAATAAAGATTTTTACAAGAACGCATCAATTCATAAATTCTTCCCTCGGAGGTGACTTTACCTCTCGGATATCCGCCTCTTGTTTCTTCTGTAATATCCCCCGACATTTCTGCCCAAAAAGCTTGCGAATGACCGATAATAATAAGATCAGGATATTTTTTCATCATTCTTTCAAGCCGAGGCAAACCAAGTTCATCTTCAATGCCGTACATACCGCCATGCTGAGTCGCGATATGGATCAAAACAGGCATCTTGCAATCCGCGCAATGAGCAAACAGATTTTCCATCATTGGATCATCTGTTTTGAGCTGCGCCGTGAGTTCACCCAAACCAAGCGCGCCAAGCGCTTTATAATGATTCAAAAAATAGGAAAGCGGTGCTTCCGGCGTATGATTACCGGTGCGAGGATCCACGCCACAGAACCAAAGGAAACGATCAGGATACTGTTTTGCAAGAGCGGCACACCCTTCGCTTGTCATCGGAGAAGGCTGTCCTTCACAGGAGGAGATCGGGAGAAGAACACCTTTTTCAATATTTAATTCATCATAAAATGCGATCAATTCTTCTGCGCTGAGATAGCGTTGACCTCCTCTTCCGTAAAACGGAGGATAAAACTCAGGAAAAGCCACTGCATGCGCATGAATATCAATTTTTTTCACAGGAATCATTTTGAAAAATCCCTCCTTCTTTATCTCAATTATATTAAAACACAAAAAATATTTTTTATCAAGGAAGTGCGTTGATTAGTTTACGGACGATATTGATCTTTTTCGGTGAATTTGTGCAAAAATTCTCCTCATATTGGTTTCTTAAAATTCAGATAACAGTCTGCCAGCTGCTATTGCTTCCCATTTCCTTGCATCACAGAGAAACGAAATTCGTCTTGCTCTTACCGCCGGCACCTTTAAATAATAATGAACAGCTTCATCACATACATGATCTGCAATTTCAAGACATTTAAAAACATTCATTATCGTGGCAATATAAATTTGGAAACCAGTTCTTTTATTCAATTATTTCCTAAAGAATTAACTTTTGCGGCATTACAAATGCTTGCGTCTATTGCCATGTATTTCAAAAAACAAGTTCTTAACGAATCATAGAAATCTCATTCAAAAATATAAAGCCGACCTTATTTCACCTCCTCGGTGCGATAAAGCCGGCTTGATTTTTGACTATGTAATTTTTCGCAATTATTTTCACTATGAAAAGAAACTTCCTATTGACTTTCTTTATATTTTGTGATATAAAGTTTTATTAAAATAAATCTAAATTCATTGGGGTGATATGCATGGACAAAGAGATAATTCCATTTTGGGAAAAAACATATCAAGAAAAAGATATAATCACTTTTTCAGTTAAACCGAATCCAACGGTCAAAGAATTTGAACACTTACTAAGTAAGCAATCAAAAATTTTAGAAGCTGGTTGTGGAGAAGGTCAAAATGCTATATACTTAGCACAACAAGGGTATTGTAATACTGATGCATTTGACTTGTCAGAAAACGCAGTAGCCAAGGTAAAACATAGATGTCAGCTACTTGGTACACAACTTAATGCTTATGTTGCCGACATGACCACATATCAATTTGAAAAGAATTATGACATGATTATCTGCTTTGGTACTTTACATTTTCTAAGTAAAGATAAATGGAAAAATTTTCTCAATAACGCAAAGACGCACACAAATATCGGTGGAATACACATAATGCAGATATTTACCGATAGCGTACCAGCATCAGAAGATATTGCTCCATTTGCAATTGGCTTAGCAAAAGACGAAGAAGCAATTCGTTCGTGGAATCGTGTTCGATATTATCCTCGATCTGCTTTCTGCGATATGCCGCAAGTGCGTCGATTGCTACGCGGATCTCAAAATCTGTCAGTTTAAGTTTGCGTACCATCTGATATTTTTTCATTGTAATTACCTCCGTTCGCTCGCCTGAATACAGTATGACCGATATAGGAAAAATAATCAATCTTGCAAATCAGGCGAATGACCCAATACGGAAAGCGGTACGTATATTCTCGTTTATGTTTGATTTTGTTTTTCCGTTACCATTGTTCGGTAGACATATTTCCACCGAACGGTGCGGATGTATAAGTTTTCAATATTTTCAGATAAAAAGAAACCCTTGGCAACGTAGTGTTTTCAAGTTTTTTTCGTGACTCCCCCCAACAATTTCGAACCTTTGAGGTTTCGCACGTTCATGAGGGGTTTTTCTTTAACACATTGATTATAGCACAGTTGAAAAAGAAAGTCAATAGAATTTTCAAATGTTTAAAAAGAATTCACACTTTTTCTTTGCCGTGGATTCCACCTTTCAGAATGATCTCAATCGTTCTATCCGGGGATACTTTGATGCACTCCACCAAACGTCTCACAACAATGTTTGCTTTTCTGCTCATTTTATTTCTCCTTTACTTTTGTTTGAATTGAGATACGATGGTAATAGGAACCGTTATATCGGTAATCTTCCGATTGAAAAGTTCAAACGGAATTGTGATCTCGTATTCCACAAGAACACCAAAGGCATCCCCTGCCATCGCATAGATCGTTGGTCGTGACATAACGTACTTACCGTCAACCGCCACGGGTTCACGGTATTCAAGAGTAATGATGCGCGGAAAACCGAGCAAGGTATATGCTCCGTCAACAAGATCGTTGCGGTCGATATAATCGTCCCACGGCTCACCCTGCTTCAAGGCATCGTATTTGCTCACGGCATAGCGCGTCACATAACTGTCGAGCTTGAGCTGCGTTTCGTTCTGCTGTTCCCTTGCAACGTGATATACA
>JBGVIG010000213.1:0-6043 GCA_045122995.1 Eubacteriales bacterium
AAATTTTCATTTGACCAAAAGCTGATGCGCGCCCATGTTCGCGCGGAATGGAACCCGCCGACCGACAAGAGATGCGTCCCGGAGCCGCCAGCGCAAAGGGCGCACGACGTGCTCGTGCGAGTCAGCTCTTGCAGGCGTTCGAACCGTTTTCCTTTTCACATAAGCGAGATAAACCGTCAAGACGGTTTTTGCTTCTCTTTTGTAACTTTTCTCTTTCAAAAAGAGTAAAGTTTGAAATCTTTCTTTTCCCCAAGAAGAAAGTAGGTGTATAAAAAGAGAAATTTTTGTCATGCTAAAATAGAGGTATAAAAACACGAAATATCAAAAAAGCTATTGCGAAAAAAGAAAAACTGGTGTATACTGTTAAGGAGAGAGAAAACAGAAGATTTTCTCATCGTTACACAAAGCGACGAAAAAAATAATTTGAACCAATATGAAAGACTCGGCAAAAGCGAGGAGATGGACGGCTTTTCTCGGGTCATGGGACTTTTTTATACATTCACGCGGAGCGTTTGCAAACGGTTAGGCAAAGCACTTTGCGTTAATATTGAAATCAGATTATTGCCCGGACGGGATAGCTATGTCCTGTCGCGGTTTTTTGCTATTTTGAAAATTAAAGAAAGAAAGGATTTCTGACATGGCGAGAACAAAAGGAAAACTCAAAAAACTCCGTGTGATTCCGCTCGGCGGCCTTGACGAGATCGGAAAGAACCTTACGGTGCTTGAATACAGTGACAATATCCTGATCGTGGATTGCGGTCTTGGCTTCCCGAACGACGATATGCTCGGCATCGACCTTGTGGTGCCGGATATCACATACCTTGTAAGCAACGCGGAAAAGATTCGCGGCATTGTGCTGACACACGGACACGAAGACCACATCGGCGGTATCCCGTATCTTTTGCAGAAAATTAACGTGCCGATTTATGGTACACGTCTTACCCTTGGTATTTTGGAAAATAAATTTAACGAGCACGTATTTGGTTTTGTGCCTGAGCTTCATTGTGTGAAGGCAGGCGAAAGAGTGAAGCTCGGTCTTTTCGATGTGGAATTTATTCACGTGAACCACTCCATCGCAGATGCTTGTGCGCTTGCGATCCGTACTCCCGTCGGCATGGTGGTGCATACGGGTGACTTCAAGATCGACCCCACTCCCATTGATGATGAAATGACAGACCTCACCCGCTTTGGTCAGCTTGGACAAGAGGGCGTGCTTCTTTTGATGAGCGAATCCACCAACGTGGAACGCCCCGGCTATACGCCTTCGGAACGGAAGGTTGGCGAATCGCTTGTCCGTATTTTTGAAGAACACAAGAAAAAGAGAATCGTTATTGCGACGTTCTCCTCGAACGTACACCGCGTACAACAAATTATTGATATTTCCGCAAAGCACGGCAGAAAGGTTGCCGTTACAGGCAGAAGTATGATCAACATCGTTTCTGCGGCTGTGGAGCTCGGCTATATGAACGTTCCTGCCGGGGTGCTTGTCGATATCAACGAGATCAAAAAATATCCCCCTGAAAAAATGACCATCGTTTCCACGGGTAGCCAAGGCGAACCGATGTCCGCGCTTTATCGCATGGCATATAATATGCACGATAAAGTGGAGCTTGGCACCGATGACGTCGTAGTCATCAGCGCTTCTGCGATCCCCGGCAACGAAAAACTCGTCGGCAACATCGTCAACGAGCTTTATCGCAAGAGCGTCACCGTGCTCAATGACAGCGTGGCGGAAGTTCACGTTTCGGGTCACGCTTGCCAAGAGGAACTGAAAATTATCCACGCACTTCTCAAACCCCAATATTTTATGCCCGTTCACGGCGAGGCGCATCATCTTTATCATCATAAAGAGCTTGCTGAATATATGGGCATGGAACCGAACCATATCTTCATTTCCGAAGTTGGTAAGATCCTTGAGATCGGTACTGACGGTGCGAAATTCAACGGCACCGTTCCCTCGGGTATTGTGCTTGTGGACGGTATGGGCGTGGGTGACGTCGGCAACGTCGTTCTTCGCGACCGCCGCCATCTTTCCGAAGACGGTATCATCATCGTGGTTGCAACGATTGACGCGCAAGCGTTTGATATCATTTCCGGTCCTGAGATCGTTTCCCGTGGCTTTGTTTATGCCAAGGAAAGCGAACATCTCATCGAGCAGATCCGTTTGATCGCAAGAGAGGCGCTTTATCATTGCTTGAACAAGGGCGTGACGGATTGGGCGCAGCTCAAATACAAGATCAAAGACGATCTTTCCAAATTTATTTACTCTCAGACAAAACGCAAACCCATGATCCTGCCGATCATTATGGATATTTGAACCTGAACATTCGAAAAAGGGAAGGGGAAGCTCCGTGCGGAAACTTTTTCCCTCGGAGCTTTCATTGCTTTTTCAAAAAATATATAAGAAAGACGGAGATTAAGATTTATGAACAACCATAACAGAATAAGCCTCGGTAACGTTTACCCCGAAGCCCCCATTATGGGCAGATTCGTTTCCCCTTGGGATACCAGCGGCTGGTATTCCGTTTACGCAAACTTTGGCGTTGGTGCAAAGCTTCACTCCAATGAAGAAGTGACACTCACTTCGCTTCCCGCAAAATATGAAGGCGCAGACTATATCATGACCTTCAACTCCAAGGCTGACGGCTTTGATGATAAGCAGGAAGTTGATTTCTACTGTGAAAGAAATGCTGTGGTTGCTGTGGCGCTTGACAGCACGATGGAGCTCCCCGAATGGACAGCGGATTTTGCTGCAACGGGTGAAAAGCTCGAAGCATCTGACGGCAGACAGTACGTTATTTTTGAAAAAGCATACAGCACAGGTGATCTCGTGCATATCCCCGGCATCAAGGGTGAAGATTACAACCACTTTGTTGTGATGGCGATCCCCACCGATGACGTGGCAAAAAAAGCACTTCCCGAAATGCCTGTTTCTGAAAATACATATGCTCCTTATGAAAAGGGTGAATATAAGAGCTATCTTGCAGAAGTTTTCAATGCGGAAAACGCACTTGAAAATTTTGGCGGTCATGACTGTGAGCTTGTTGCTTGTGAAAACGATGCACGCGACCGCTATGTGAAGATGAAGCCGGAATCTTATCTTTCTTACGGCTTTGAACCTGTTTCCACCCGCATCGTCATGACAGCCAAGCTTGCTTGCAAAGATGGTATCCTTGCGGCAGCGATCCGCGGCGAAACCGGTGTAATCTGCGGTGCTGTTCTGGACGGCGATCGCATCTGCACCATGGACGGCGAAGACGTTTGTGCTTACGAAGCAGGCAAGAATGTGAATATCCGTATCGTGCTTGACACCGAAGCGCTTTCCTATGACGTTTGGGTGAACACCCGCGTGATGGCAAAGAACGTTGCTGTTCTTTCCGATGAAAAACCCGTTGCCATCGGCTTCTCTTGTGACGGCGTCGGCGCTCTTGATAACCTCTATCTCTTCGATGACACTGAAGTTTACGCAGTGAAAGAAGAATTTACCTCTGATATTGCATGCATGAACCTTTCCGCAAATGCAAAAGCAGAGCTTGCACCCCTTCCTTTTGAAAGTGATAAGAGCTTCTCCCTTGCTTCCGCCGATGAAAATGACGCTTCGGCAGAATTCCTTTTCCCTGCGATCAGCGGCATTGTGACCGTGGAAACCAAGATTCACGCAGATGATGAAAAATTTGTCATCGCACCTGCGATCACCGATAAAGATGGTAAGACCGCGATGCGCGTGGCATTCTATAAAAACTGTGTTTACGCAACCTGTGGCGATAAATGGGTAGAGCTTTACGAAGGTCTTGTGGACTGGCAGTACTATCCGTCCGGCAACTGGTATCAGGTAAAAGTAACACTTGACACCGAAAAAGGTACTTATGACCTCATGGTCGACGGTGCAGTTCGTGCGAAGGGCTTCAAGTTCATCGAGCCTATCAGCGAAGCTTCCCGCATCGTTTACAGCGCAGAGAGCGGCACAAGACTTCTTGTGAACCGTATCCGCATCTATGACGCGGCAGATTTCTCTCGCGGCGTGATCCCGAATGCCCCTGTATTTGACGTAACAAAAGAACCTTACAATGCTGTCGGTGACGGTAAGACACTCGACACAGCAGCGATCCAGAAGGCGATCGACGATGCCGCTTACACCGGCGGTACTGTTCTTGTAAAAGACGGAACCTTCTTCTCCGGCGAGCTTTTCCTCCGCTCCGATATGACACTCTTTGTGGACAAGAGCGCAACGATCCTCGGTACCCAGGATCATGGTGAATATCCGCTTCAGCAGCCTCACGCAAGCCTTTGCGCACACAGACAGCTCGGCAGAGCGTTGGTATACGGTCATGAAATTTCCAACGTTCGTGTGACAGGCGGCGGTATGCTCGACGGTAACGGCAGATATCGCTTCAAGATGAATGACCCGCTTGGCGACAGACGTGTGCAAGACGCACGCCCTGACCTTGTATATATCACTTATTCCGAAACCGTGACCGTGGAACACCTCAATTTCAAGAGCTCCTGCTTCTGGACAGTTGTTCCGCTTTCCAGTGGCAACGTGCTCATTCGCGGCTTGAATCTCGACTGCATGAACACACCCAACCGTGACGGTATCGACCCTGTTGACTGCCACGATATGACCATCTACGGCTGTAACGTCATGGCAGGTGACGACGGTCTTTGCTTCAAGAGCTCTGACCCTGTTGGTTGCTACAACATCGAAGTGGACGATATGATGATCCAGAGCCTTGCTTCCGGTATCAAATTCGGCACAGATACTTACTATTGCCTCAAAGACGCGAACATTCGCGGCTGTACCGTTAAGAACGTAAACCGTTGCGGCGTATCTCTTGAAACCGTTGACGGCGCAGAGGTTGAAAATGTTCTCTTTGAACGCATTGATATGACCGACGTTGGCGCACCTGTTTACATCACCGTCGGTGACAGAAATCGTCTTCCCAGAAAAGAGGGTATTCCCGAAAGATTCGGCTATATCAAGAACGTCACCTTCCGTGATCTTCGTTTTGAAAAGCCGTATCCCTTCAGCCACACCAAGACCATTCGTGAAGTGATGGTTGTTGGTCAGAATGAAAACCAAAGAATCGAAGACGTTGTCTTTGAAAGATGCCACTTTGAGCTTCCCGGCGGCGTTCAGGAAACCCCCGGTTGCCCCAGAACCATCGACAAGCGTTACCCCGAATATGACCGCCACGGTATGTCCGCCGGCTCGAAATTCACCGTTCGCTATGCGAAGAATTTTGTTGTTCGTGACAGCGAGATCACGCTTGACAAAGAAGACGCACGTCCCGATATCGCATATTTTGATTACGAAGACTAAGCAAACATCATCTTGATAGACACACCGTTTTGCTCATGCAAGACGGTGTGCGCTTTGAAATAAAGAGGAATTTTATCATGCTTTTGAATAAAGAATCTCTGGAAAATATCACGCTCGGCTATTTGCGTACCGAGCTTGACAGCGATGGTTATCTTGCCTTTTCCCGCTTCACCGAAGCGCAGAAGGAATACTACGCAAAAAGAAACCCCGAAAACTTTCTGAAAATCTTCGCAACGGCAGGTATGCGTTTTGATTTCCATACCGATGCGGACACGTTTTCTTTTGACTATAAAATGAAGATCGCGTCCAGCCGCCTTTATTACGGCATCGATCTTTACGTCGATGGCGCTCTCACGGAGCATTATGATCCGCAATCGAAGGAAACCGAATGCGAGGGAACTGTTTCTTTCTCTTTGCCGGCAGGCTTTCACCATGTGACAGTCTACCTGCCCAATCTCGTTTGTCTTTCTGTGAAAAACGCGGCGCTTGACGGTGCGACGGTGCTTCGCGCCGTAAAACCGATGAAAAAGATCCTTTTTGTTGGTGATAGCATCACGCAAGGTTATGATGCGGTATATCCGTCCCTTTCTTACGTGAACTGCCTTTCTCGTCATTTTCATGCAGAAGTGCTGAACCAAGCCATCGGCGGCGAGGTTTTTGACCCCGATTTTGTGGATACGGCAATGGATTTTGCGCCGGATCTCGTTGTGATCGCTTTCGGCA
>JBGVIG010000214.1:0-1156 GCA_045122995.1 Eubacteriales bacterium
AAGAAAGGAGTTTTTTACCTTTGGGTTTTCTCATACCGTATTTCTATTGCGCTCTTTTTCTTCTCGCTATGTATATTCTCATGCGCATCGCCATAGGACTCGCTTGCTTTTTCAGCAAGCTGGATTTTCTCGCAAACGGAAAAGCCACGATAACTTCCGTCGCGGCGTATATGATCTGCCGCTACGGGGAAGACAACGTGATCTCTCACCGCTATTTTCCCATGACAGATGACAGCTATGAGGAGTTTCCTCTCATCGTCATCATGCAAACAGGCGTCGCCGTGATCGAAGCGAGAAACGTCACAGGTAACATCACCCCCTCCGGTGATGTTTGGCATCAATCTTACGTCAACCGCTACGGTGACACCAAAACCGCAGATCTTCCGAATCCCGTGCTTGATAATGAGATCCATGCCGAAGCGCTGGAAGAGATCTTCCGCGAGGCACGCTTTCGTAAGATTCCGAAGATCGTTCCCATCACCGTAATCCCCGCACAGCGTGTTCGTTTTCACGGTGTCATGCCGAAGGAAATCACCGATGCCGCGGCACTTCCCCGTTTTCTGAAAAATCAAGACCGAGGAAGACCGCTTTCCCGCGCAGAAAAAAAGGCGATCCGCGAGGTGCTCCGACAATACGCCAAGCGCCGCCGACAGGCACCGACAAACAAAAATAAAAACCGACGCTGAGAGCGTCCATCTTCTCTTTTTCGCCCTCCCGTTTCGTGGGATTTTTCACACAAAATATGCTATAGTGAAAAAACCATAACGAAAGGACGAAAAAACAATGAAAAACAAAAAAATTTCTCTTGTGGCAGGCATTGCGCTCTGCACACTGACCGTGCTTTTCACCGTGCTTTATATCGCGCTTTTCGGAGAAGAAGTCGCCGCGGAAAATCCCGTTCCCGCAGACGCCTCAGACAGCTACGCTGAAGATGCAATCCTTTTCGCCTGCGAAAAAGGCTATCTTCGTTGCGAGATCGTCGGCGGTGTTCCGTATGTTTATCCGCAAAAAGAGGTGACAAGAGGCGAAATCGCCGAAGTGCTGACCACGTTTCTTGCTCTTCCCGCAAAAGATTACAAAAGCGTAACGCTTGGTTTTGCCGATGAAAAGCTCCTTCCCGAGGGACAAGCGTCCGCGATCAAAGCCGCACTCGCCC
>JBGVIG010000215.1:0-2653 GCA_045122995.1 Eubacteriales bacterium
GCATTGACAGCCTGCATAAAGTCATTGTAACGGGAAACGGTATTATGGAAGTTGGGAATGGTTTCAAAAAGTGTTTCTGCAGGATAATCGGAAAGAAGATTTTGATAAAGGCCAAATGCTTCTGCTGCGCTGCGGAGAAGACCGGGACGGCAAGCGGACTGATGTGCGGTCGCATCTGTGATGAAATAGTAAAGACGCCATGCACCGAGATTTTCATCGAGAAGGAAATCTTCGCCGGCTTTTGTAGGAATTAAAGTCAAAACTTCGCGCATAACATCGCCGCCGCGTTCTTCCACTTTTTTCTTTACGTGAGAACATACGCCTTTGATGTTTGCAATCAAGCCAACGGGATTTTTGAAAATATTGGTGTTGATCTTCTGCATAACATATTTGGGAGATTCATCACCGTTTACGAAAACCGCATAGGTATGATTGATGTGGCCCGCAGTGATGGGCTCAAACTTGGTTGCTTTGTCTTCTGTCGCAAAGAAGGCAAAAACATCGTAAAACAATTTTTCCATGATTTATAAACTCCTTTTAATTATTTTTCAAAATAAAATTTCTTATCATTGCAATTTCTTCTCCGTGCCCGTCGTCGTCTGTTGGCGTTTCTAAAATAAACGGCAAATGACGAAGTTTTTCATGCGTTAAAACGTGAAGAAGAGCATCTTTACCAATATGACCTTCGCCGATCATGGCATGGCGGTCTTTTTTCGCACCGCAAGGATTCAAGCTATCATTGAGATGGATCGCTTTTAATCGTTCAAGGCCAATGATATCATCGAATTTCGCCACAACACCGTCAAGATCATTTTTAATATCATATCCTGCATCCCAAACGTGGCAAGTATCAAGACAAACACCGACTTTTTCAGAAAGCGCAACACCGTCGATGATCGCGCGGATTTCTTCAAATGTTTTACCGATTTCAGAGCCTTTTCCCGACATGGTTTCGATTAAAACCACCGTCGTTTGTTCGCGTGTGAGAATGGCATTGAGCATATCGGACACTTCTTTGATACCAATCTCCGAGCCTTGTCCCGTATGACAACCCGGGTGAAAATTATAGTAATTTTCCGGCGTATATTCCATACGAGAAAGATCGTCTTGCATTGTATTCTTTGCGAATTCACGAAGTTTTCCATCAGAAGAGCAGGGATTTAAGGTGTACGGTGAATGCGCAACAAGATGAGATATTCCGTTTTCTTTCGCAAAAGAAACAAAGGCAGCAACGTCTTTTTCATTGATTGCTTTGGCGGCGCCTCCGCGCGGATTTCGCGTGAAAAAGGCAAATGTGTTGGCGCCGATCCTTTTGGCGGTCTTTCCCATAGAAAGATATCCACCGGAAGAGGAAAGATGACAACCGATTTTTAGCATCATTATACGTTAAAACGGATCACAACGATATCACCGTCTTTGAAGACGTAATCTTTACCTTCGCTGCGAATCAAGCCTTTTTCTTTGGCAATGGCCATAGAGCCGCAAGCCATCAGATCATCATAAGCAATTACTTCTGCGCGAATAAATCCGCGTTCCATATCGGAGTGGATCTTGCCTGCTGCCTGCGGTGCTTTTGTACCAGTTACGATTGTCCAAGCACGAACTTCTTTCGGTCCGGCTGTAAGGAAGCTGATATAACCGAGAAGGTGATAGCTTGCTTTGATCAACTGATCCAAGCCGCTTTCTTCAATACCAAGATCATCGAGGAATGCCTGTTTATCTTCACCTTCCAATTCAGAAAGTTCACTTTCGATACCTGCACAAATTGTGAGAAGCTCAGCGCCTTCACTCTTGGCAAGCTGTTCCAAATCTTTGTATGTTTCCGTGGATTTGAAATCATCACCAATCTGATCTTCACTGATATTAGCAACATAAATGATGGGCTTCATGGAAAGAAGCTCTACGTCAGAAACCAATTCTTTTTCATCAGCTGTCATTTCTACAGCACGCGCACTGACACCTTCTTCCAAAGCGGCTTTGATACGGTTAAGGACAGCAAGCTCTGCTGCCAGTTTCTTATCCGCTTTCATTGCCTTTTCTGTACGCAAAATTCTACGATCCAAAATTTCAATATCGGAGAAAATTAGCTCGAGATTGATGGTTTCAATGTCACGGAGCGGGTTTACGTTACCGTCAACGTGAATGATATTCGTATCATCAAAACAACGAACGAGATGGATAATCGCATCGGTCTCACGAATGTGAGAGAGGAACTTGTTGCCCAAGCCTTCACCTTTGGAAGCGCCTTTCACAAGACCCGCGATATCAACAAATTCGATTACAGCAGGTGTATATTTTTCAGGATTATACATTTTTGCAAGTTCATCAAGACGTGCATCAGGAACCGCAACCATACCCACGTTCGGTTCGATTGTGCAGAAAGGATAGTTTGCAGACTGCGCGCCTGCATTTGTTATTGCGTTAAAAAGTGTACTTTTGCCGACATTTGGCAAGCCAACGATACCGAGTTTCATTTATTTTCATTCTCCTTTAATTTTCCCTGTATTTACAAGGATTTTTGCTTTTTGACGTTTCGGAGTCTACTCCAATTTTACTCCATTTTCATATTTATTTATATGGAGTTTTATCCATAACGCCATTTCGCTGTGACTAATCTCATTTTTGTATACTCCATTTCAATAAGAGAAAAAAG
>JBGVIG010000216.1:0-6618 GCA_045122995.1 Eubacteriales bacterium
CATTGCAGTCCGAAAACGATGCAATGAAAGCAGAAATCGCAGAAGCAACAGCAAACAATGAAAAGCTCGTTACTGCTGAAGATTTCGAAGCAAAACTCGCTGCAGCAATCGGCGAACAGAACCAGACCATGCAGGCGCTTGTAAGCACTGCAGTTAAAAACCAGATCGAAGAGCTTGGCGTGGAAGGTCTTACTGAAGCGCAGGTAAAAGAGATCATCAATGCGGCTGTTGCAAACTGCATCACCGAAGATGAAGTGAATGAGCTTATTGCAAATTCTGACACCGGTCTTACCGAAGCAGAAGTTAAGAAGCTTATCATCAATGCAAACGCTGGTTTCCTTACATACGCACAGATCGTAAATCTTATTGATGATAACATTTACGACCTTAGAAACTACCTTGAATCTGTTATCGCAGGTGTTCAGGACGGTCTTACAACGATGCTTGTTCTCTCTGCAGAAGATGCTGTTGGCGGCGTATACACCATTGACAATGAAGCAGTTTCTAACCTTGCATCCGGTATCAATTCCATTGTTACTTTGAGCGATGATGATTGGAGCGAAATTTCTATCGTCATTGACGAAGACCTCTCCAAGCGCTTTGAATTCTATCTCTATGCTGACATCGACGAACTCGTTGTTAACACTTATTACGCTTCCATCAGAATTTCCGCAAATGTAAATACATTGATTGTGAAAACTACCGATGCGTTCATTGGTGTTAATAGCGCTGGTAGTGTTGGCACGTTGATTGCAGAAGATTGCGGCAATGAAGATGCAGATCGTAACGCAAGCGTTAGCAACTCCGGTGAGATCGGTGAATTTGTTGACAATGCAGATGGCTATACCGTTACTATTGTAGGCAATAATCCCAATAATTGGATGATTGTTGACGGCGATGTGGAATATGCTATGTCCGAACAAGGTGCTGTTGTTACCATCAGCGGCGAAGGTGCTGTAGCAACCTCTGCTTTTGAAAGCGACACCATGGTTAAAACTGTAATTATTGAAGAAGGCATCACATCTATTGGTGCGGCTGCTTTCAAGCGTTGCTCCAACTTGACTTCCGTAACTCTTCCCGAAGGCTTGAAATCTATTGATGCTGAGGCATTCTGCTACACTAACGCGCTTACCACGATCAACTTCCCCTCCACACTTGAAACGATCGGTGAGAAGGCATTCCGTGGTGTTGGCTTGACAAGTTTGACTCTTCCTGCAACTGTTAAGACTTTGGAAGCAGGCGCTTTCCGTGATATGGCAAATGTTGAAACCATTACCATTGAAGGCACTACCTCGCTTGCTCCTTATGCGTTCCGTTCTTGTGCTAATTTGAAAACTGTTATTCTTAACGGCGAACCCACATTTAATGGCAAGGGTCAGTATTTCTGCAACCTTGACACGGGTGATGCTTCTAAGATTACAATCTACGTTACCACCGATGCAGTTGAAACCGCTGTAAAGGAAAATAACAATTGCCAGAATTATAAAGTTTCTAAGATTGCAACATCTGATAACGCTGATGAAGTTTTTGCAAATGCTGAAGATGGCGGCGTTGTAGTTCTTGGCGAAGATATGACGATTGTTGCTGACAACTTGAAAAATGCAAGTGATCTCACGGTTGTTCTCGGTGCAGATACCACCGTGACTGTTGCTAGCGGTGCAGCAGGCTCCAAGAATTTGACATTTACAGGCGACAAGAGCAGCACTGTTGTTCTTGTGAACACAAATCCGGGTTATGAGGGTACGCTTTCGTATCAGGACAATGCCAACTTGACCTTCAAGGGAATCACTTTTGATGCAAGCCAGATCAGCGGCATTTGCGCTCGTGGCGGTGTAGTCATTTTTGAGGACTGCATTATCAAAGGCGAATTGGAGAAAACCATTGCTTCCAAGTTCGTATTCTCCGGATGCACCTTTGATGTTGGTGTTACTCAGGTGGGTTACGGTTGCTCCGATGTTGTTTTCGAAGACTGTGATTTCGAATCCGATGGTTACGGCATTAAGATCTACAGCGAAGGTCAGACACCTATCAACCTCACTGTGAAAGACTGCTCTTTCAAGAACACAGGTAGCGCTGCAGAGTCGGCTATTCTCTTGGATCATATTATTGCAGGCATCACCTACAACATTACTGTTGAAGACTGCACATTTGAGGGCTATACGGAAGCTCCTGTTTCCAGATATAACAAATGGGAAGCCAGAGCGATTGTAGCAGGCAGCGCCGTTAAGACTTCTGACGGTCAGTATATTTTCGCTTATCAGACTGCTGAAAATACTGCTAGCGGTTTCTACAAGACTCTTACCATGGGTGAAGATTTGGTTGTAACTGTAAAATAAGTCTATATCGACGGTGTAGATGTATATTAATTTTTGTTAATTCTCTCTCCTATAATCCTATATAAGAAAAAGAGTCCAACTTCGGTTGGGCTCTTTTTTATCATGCGAAAGCAAGGGCTGTTCTTGACAAAAAAGAGAATATATGGTACAATAATCTTGTTGAAAATACAACAAGAAGTTTGCGAAAGGATAGCGTCTGAATATGAAAGAACGTTTTGAAACCTTTACCGTATTGATGGCGAAGATCAATCGCAGTATCCGTAAGATAAAAACGGAAGAAATGGCGGAATTTAATTTGAAAAGCCCCCATGTTTCCTGCATTTATTATCTTTATCGTGCAAATTCTCTCACGGCAAAGGAGCTTTGTGATGTTTGTGATGAAGATAAAGCCAATATTTCTCGTTCGATTGATTATTTGGAAACGAACGGTTATTTGACTTGTGCTTCCAAAGCACAAAAACGATATAAATCTCCTCTGGAACTAACGGAAAAGGGCAAAGAGGTCGGAAAAAGAATCTCTGAAAAGGTTGATGCGGTGCTCCATGCTGTCAGCGATGGCTTGAGTGAAGAAAAACGCGCGATCATGTATGAGAGTCTTGAGATCATCGCAGGAAATCTGCAAAAGATTTGTGACCGTTATCATGAAACTGAAAAATAAATTTTAATGAAAATAAATAAAGGAGATCTTATTATGAAACCAACAGATCCTAAGTATCAAGCGCTGTTTACACCTTGGAAGATCGGCAATGTGGAGATCAAAAACCGCATCGTCATGTGTCCGATGGGCGGTACTTCGCTTTTCGGCTGGTTTGAGCTTGGTGGTTGCCATTTTGACAAAGAAGCGGCAAAACTTTTCCTCGAAAGAGCGAATAACAACGTTGGTCTGATCATTCCCGGCATCGCACCTCTGCGTGATACCTTCTGGGGTAAATGGCTCTGGCAAAATCCGAAAATGTTTGATGAATTGAAAGTGTTTATGGACGAGATCCATAAGACCGGCGCGAAACTTTTTGTTCAGCTCACCGCAGGTATGGGACGTTCTTGGGCGATCACAGAGCTTGTAGCGCCTTTGCACAAAAACAAATTCACTCGTGCTTTGATCAAGCCGATCCTTGACACTTCTCATGAACTTGCTTCTCCCAGCCCTCAGCCTTCTCGTTGGGCGCATGATATTGAATGTCCTGAAATGACTGTGGAGCAGATCCATGAGATCATTGAAGCTTTTGCTAAAACTGCAAAGCTTTGCCGTGATGCCGGTGTTGACGGTGTGGAAGTTCACGCTGTACACGAAGGTTATTTGCTTGACCAGTTTGCGATTGAATTCTTCAATAAACGTACCGATGAATACGGCGGCAGCTTTGAAAATCGCTATCGCTTTGCGGCAGAAGTCGTGCGTGCGATCAAAGAAGCTTGTGGTGATGATTATCCCGTTTCCTTGCGCTATTCCGTGGAATCCAAGATGAAAGGCTTCTGTGAAGGTGCGATCCCCGGTGAGGAATATACAGAAGTCGGTAGAAACATGGCAGAATCCGAAAAAGCAGCAAAATATCTGCAGGACGCAGGTTATGATATGCTCAATGCTGATAACGGTACATATGACTCTTGGTACTGGGCACACCCGCCGATGTATATGCCGCAGAACTGCAATCTTGAGGACGTTGCACACATCAAGAAATTTGTGGATATTCCTGTTGTTTGCGCAGGCAGAATGGAGCCCGACGTTGGTGCGCAAGCCATTTCCGAGGGCAGAATCGACGCCATGGGCGTTGCCCGTCAGTTCTTGGCGGACGCTGAATGGATCACGAAGCTGATCGAAGACAGACTGGAAGATATCAGACCTTGTATCTGCTGTCACAATGCTTGCTTTAATTTCTCTTCCTCTAAAGGCCATGCTAACACACAGGATCTGACTGATACGATGGGACTTGCACGTTGTGCGCTCAACCCTGAAACGATGCAGTCCAAAAAATATCACATCGAACCTGCGAAAAAGAAAAAGAACATCGCTGTCATTGGCGGCGGTATCGGCGGTATGGAAGCGGCGCTCGTATGTGCGAAGCGCGGTCATGCTGTCACACTTTATGAAAAAGGCGATAAGCTCGGTGGCGTATTTATTGCGGCGGCGGCTCCTTCCTTTAAGGAAAAAGATAAGATGCTCATCGCTTGGTATGAAAGAGAGCTTCAGAAATATCCGGCTATCACTGTGAAGTTGAACACCGAAGTGAAAGACGTTAAGAGTCTTGGCGCGGACGAAGTGATCGTGGCAACAGGCGCTGTGGCGAAGAAGATTCCTGTCAAGGGTGCGGAACGCAGCATTGAAGCGGTGGACTTCCTTCTCGGTAAGAAAGAAGTTGGTGAAAACGTTGTGATCGTCGGCGGTGGCCTTACCGGTTGTGAAATCGCTTATGAGCTTTATCTGCAGGGCAAGAAGCCTACTATCGTGGAAATGCAGGACGACTTGATCGTGACCAAGGGTATCTGCCTTGCGAACACCAGCTATCTGCGTGATTTCTTCAAGGCGAATAAAGTGCCGGTTCATTTGGAAACAGGTCTTTGCGAAATTACCGATAACAGCGTGATCGTTAAGGATAAAGAAGGCAACACACAGGAGCTTGCGGCAGATTCCGTGATCCTTTCTGTCGGCTACAAGCCTGCACCCGTTGCAGAAAAGGCAAAGAACGTGCATATCATCGGCGACGCGAAGGCTGTCGGCAACTTGCGTACGGTTATCTGGGGCGCATGGGACGTTTGCATGAAGCTTTAATATATTTTAGGAGGAAAATGCTATGATCCTTACAGAAGAACAAAAAGCGATACTTGACGGTGCGAAGGGTGAAACCCACGCCAAAGTGATGGAAACCGTTATTCGTTACGGTGAGCTTTTCGGTGCAGAGAAGCTCGTCCCCGTGACAAGTAAATATAATCATCTCGTTACCTCTTTCGGTTTGAAAATGATCAAACCCGTTTATGAACTGATGGACGAACTCATTGCGGCAGGTGCTGTTTCCAAGCAGCAATTCTCGATGGACCCCCGTCCGATCGATCCGAATGTCCCTGCAAATTTCTTGCAGAATTTGATCTTTAATAAATTTATGTACTCAAAACAGGCGGATTACGAAGCACAGCTTGAAAAACTCGGTCTTCTCGGCAAGGACGCTTTCACCTGCACCTGCTACATGGACGAGGTGGGCAATAAGCCTGCTAAGGGTGAAGTCCTTTCTTGGGCGGAATCTTCTGCCGTTGTTTACGCAAACTCCGTGCTTGGTGCGCGTTGCAACCGTAACTCCGGCATCATTGATATCATGGGCAGCATCGCAGGTTACGTGCCGTATTTCGGCCTTCTTACCGATGAGGGCAGAAAAGCGACTTGGATCGTGGAGATTAAGACTACCAAAAAACCCGAAGCACAGCTTCTGGGTTCTGCGATCGGCATGAAGGTCATGGACGCTGTTCCTTATGTAAAGGGCCTTGACAAATGGCTTGGTAATGAGCTTGATGATGCGGCTTGCACATACCTCAAGAATTTCGGCGCGGCGACCGCTTCCAACGGTGCTGTTGGTCTTTATCACATCGACGGTCTTACCCCCGAAGCAAAAGAGCAGGGTGAAAGCCTTATCAAGGAAGGCGCGCAGGTTTACGTTGTGGACGATGCGGAACTTCAGCGCGTTTATGATAGTTATCCCGTTATCTGGAAGAACAAAGATGCCAAACCGAAGCTTTGCTTCATGGGTTGTCCGCACATGAGCCTTGAACAGCTCAAAACATGGACGGATAAAGTGGAAAACGGACTCAAAGCTGCAGGCAACAAAAAAGTTCTTATCCCCACCGTTTTCACAGCGGCACCTGCTGTGATCGAAGAATTTGAAAAGACGGACTATGCCGCTCGCCTCAAGGCGACCGGTGTTGTTGTTTCCTATATTTGCCCCTTGATGTATATGAACAATCCTCTTTGCGGTAAAATGCCCGTTATCACCTCGTCGAACAAATTGCGCACCTACACCACCGCGCGTTACTGCACCGACGATGAGATTCTTGAACAGATCACAAAAGGAGGTAAAAACGCATGAAAACATTTAACGGCAGAGTTGTTGCTCCCGGTGAAGTGAAAGCGGAAGCGCTCGTTTCTCACGGTGGCTTGAATACCTTGGCTTCTTTCCAGAAAGCGCTCCAGTTCGGTGATAAAAACGCGACCTGCGGCGATCAGAATAACCCCGATCTTTATAACAAACAGATGGCAGGAAAGGCACTTTGCCTTCCGATGACCATCGGTTCCACCACAGGC
>JBGVIG010000217.1:0-1985 GCA_045122995.1 Eubacteriales bacterium
GTGCTTTCTCAATATAGTTTTCATCATTTTACATTGTACCGCATCTTCGTGAAAATATCAAGAGTTTTTTGATATTTTGTGCGCATTTTATCGCAAAAATACGGAATTTTTCACAAGAAATCAAAGAATTTCGATGAGTTCCTTGGTGCTGTGGGTGATATTGAGAGGACCGTTTGCTGTCATCTGGATCATATCCTCGATGCGTACGCCATATTTACCCTTGAGATAGATGCCGGGTTCCACTGTGAAGACATGACCTTTTGTCAAAGGTTTGATGCCTGCCTTGGAAATAAAGAGAGGTTCATGAATGAGAAGTCCCACACCGTGACCAAGACCGTGACCGAAGCAGCCTTCATAGCCTGCCGCGTTGATGATATCTCTGGCGATGGTATCAAGCTCAGCGCCCGTGATACCTTCGCGAACTGCTTCGATGGCAGCGAGCTGTGCTTTCAAAACGGTGTTGTAGACCTTTTTCATTTCTTCGTCTGCCTTGCCGATCACAACGGTACGTGTCATATCGGAGCAATAGCCGTTATACATACAGCCGAAATCCATGGTGAGGAAGCCTTTTTCAAGGGTGATGGGGCGGGGAACACCGTGAGGACGCGCGGAATTGGTGCCGGAAACGGCGATGGTATCAAAGCTCTTGTCGGAAGCGCCGCGTTTTTTCATCTGATATTCGATTTCTGCCGCAACGTCGGTTTCTTTCATATCGGGACGGAGAAGTTTCAAAACTTCAGCGAAAGCTTCGTCGGTGATTCTCTGTGCGGTGCGGATATTTTCAAGCTCAGTTTCGTCCTTGAATTCCATCATTTCCTTGATCACGTTGCCGATGGATACAAATTCCACGCCGGGAAAATCGCGCTTCATGCCTTCCATTGCAGAAACGGTCACGATGTCATCTTCAAAAGCGATGGTCTTGATATTTTCTTCCGCGATGATGGCATTAACACCGTCCTTGCGAGGTTCGGTAGTCACAGTTTTGCAGCCGATGGTTTCTTTTTCAGCCGCTTCGATATAACGGAAGTCCGTATAGAAATGCGCACCGTTTTTGGTCACAAAAAGAAGACCATTGGAGCTTGTGAAGTTTGTGAGATAAAATCTGGTGACGCCATTGGTCGTGAGAAAAGCGTCCACGCCGGCAGGCAAACGGGAGATGAGAGTTTCGATCTTTGTCATAAGATGGGTTCTCCTTTTTTGTTTTTATAAGATTATTTTGTTTTTGGAAAATTAGATTTTTCTCTTTTTGAAAGAGAAGGTGTGCTTTTTCTTTTTGAAAGAAAAAGCACCAAAAAGAAGCAAAAAACGCGGCGGCGTTTTATCGCGCCGATGTGCGACGGAAAACGGTCCTAACGCCTGCAAGAGATGACTCGCACGAGCACGTCGTGCGCCCTCTCGTCTGAGGACTCCGGGACGTCCCTCTTGTCGACGGCGGATTATTTTTAAGTATAAATGGGTTCGTGTGCTTGTTTTTTAAAAATCCACTACGTCATCGCCATCAAGCGCGGCAAGTCCATAGCGAAGCGCATCGGCAGCAGTTTTTCTTTGTGCTTCATCTTCACTTTCAAGAAGCGGAAGCAGCTCACGGAAAAATGCACCGCGGATCGAGATGTCATTTTTTAATTCTTCATAGTTCAAAAGAGGCAAAGAATCGTCTTGAACCTCCAGATAATACACACCAAGTGCGGTTTCTGTGAGATTTTTCAAATGAAGCCCTGCTTCAGGCGAAATTCTGCCCGTAAGACGCACGCGGAGCAACGTATCAGAGCCATAACCTGCCTGTGTGACAGCCGCTTTCACACGCTCGCAAAGCGCTTCATCAGAAGCAACACCAGTGATATCCACAGAAAGCTTTTCATAGTGACGGCGGCAGATGCGTTTATTGGCAAAGGTGGCGGTAAGTTTACCGGCACTCTTTTTCATATCGCACAGAATGACACCTTTAATCCCACACTCATCAAAAGATCTGCCCTCCAGACAGCCGC
>JBGVIG010000218.1:0-2463 GCA_045122995.1 Eubacteriales bacterium
ACACATAGAAATTTTCGATTAATTGTTCTATCATTCCCTCCGTTATCTCTCATTTATCCTTATCCCAAAAACGAAAATTTCTCTTTATTTTTCTTGAATTTCTCTGGAATTTCAGAAATAAAATGGAAAAATTAACGGGAAAATGAGCGTTTTCTTCTCCTTTGAATTTCCGCAATTTCATTCATTTTTGAGTGCTATTGTGAGAAGATTGACGGCTTTTTAGGTGAAAATGAAGTTTTGCGGAAGGAAAAAGGAGAAAAGGGAACATTTCATCCTCTTTTATCTTTTCCATCATTAAAAATTTTATTTCCATTTAAATTTCCTGTCTTTTTTCTGTTTTTTTACACGAAAAAGTGAAAAAGATGGAAACTCAAAAGGAAAAAAGAAAGATTTTTTTCAGTTGATTTTCTGCCAAATTTTATTTTCCCAAAGATCTATTGTGAAGATTTTGACGGTAGTATATGTTGTTGAAAAAGAAGAAATGGCAGAGGAAACAACTGAGAGTCAGACGCTAATCATTTTTGCCCCAGAGAGGATAAAAGAAAAATGATGGAACATCGACTGGCTTACAAGTGCCCGAAAACCAAGTGTTTTCGGGCACTTTTTGCAAATATCATCTCGTTGATACTAAATTGATACCACATTCTGTTTCAAAAAACGCCAGATTTATCAGCGTTTCATCGATGTCAAAGCGGAGATCCAATAAAACTTTACGAAACATGATGTTCACATATGCAGGCGCTTGATAAATTACGAACCAAAAATTTCTTTTTGATTTTTTCTTTATAAAAAGCATGCTACTTTTTGCGTAATCTGTCAACTTTATTCATGTTTTTTATTTAGATTTGCGAAGACGTGTCAAGACGGAGGAGTGTTGATTTTACAGCATCTTTGTGATATAATTTTAATAAAATGGAGCCGAATTGCTTGACGCTGACGGGTAGTTGTTGCTTTTTGGAAAAATGATGTGAAATGCGTGAGGTTAAAATGAGTGAAAAGAAATTAACGGTATTGATCACGGGTGCTTCTTCGGGGATTGGCGCGGCTGTCGCGGCGCGCTTTCTTGCTGAAGGACATACGGTGTATGCCATGGATATTGGTAAGCCGCCTGTGCGTGAACGGCAGATCTCACTGGAAGCGGATATCACTGACGAAAAAGAGCTTCTTGCGATCAAGGAAATGATGATGGCGGACGGTGTTGTGGTTGACGCGATCTTGAATATTGCAGGTGTTCACGCTATGGCTTCGCTTGCGGAGGGCGATTTTTCGAAAATGAAGCGCTTGATTGACATCAATCTGTGTGGCACGATGCTTGTGAATCGTGTCTTTCACTCGCTTCTTGCGCCGCGCGGCAGGATTTTGATCGTCACGAGCGAGGTGGCATCGTTTGCACCTTTGCCGTTTAACGGATTATATAACGTTTCTAAAACAGCTCTTGATGCTTATGCACAAGCGCTTCGCCAAGAATTGAATCTGCTTGGGCAGAAAGTCATCACCATTCGCCCGGGTGCGATCGAAACACCGCTTGCCAAAGGTTCCATGGTAGCAACGGAAATACTGGCGGAAAATACGGTGCTTTATCAGCGGCAAGCATCTCGTTTTGCGCGTATTGCCAGAAAATTTATGGGAAAGCCGATGAAAGCCGAAAAACTGGGCGAGCTTATTTTTCGAGCGGTGATCAAAAAACGGCCGCGCATGGTTTATCAAAAGCATCGAAATGCAGGACTTGTTCTGCTCGGTATTTTGCCGATCCGATTGCAATGCTTTATCATCAAGCTTTTGCTTGGTGGCTAAAAAATGCGCAAAATCATCAAAAGCCGATCTGTTCGGCTTTTCTTTCGCCACCCATCTTCAAAATTCCAAGAAAACACTTGAAAAAGAAGATGAGCGGTGATAAAATTGAAAGGGAATGTGAAGAAAGAAGGTTTATTTGATGACTGTTTTTTGGATATTACTGTCTGTCATCGGTGTTTTACTAATAGCTTCTTTTGTGACAGCATCTATTTGTTTTTACAAAATTTTTTATTCTCCGACGTGAAAGTCGATGGGGGAATATGAGATCCCCGAAGGCGAGATTTATGAAGTGTATCGTGATGCGATGATCAATTGGCAAAAAAAGGCGTTGACACTTCCGCATAAAGACGTGGAGATCCGGTCGTTTGACGGGCTGACGCTCCGCGGAAAATATTATGAACATAGCAAAGATGCGCCGATCGAAATTCTTTTTCATGGCTATCACGGTTCTGCGATCCGCGACCTCAGCGGCGGTATTGCCAGATGCTTCTCCCTTGGACACAGTGCACTGATCGTTGATCACCGCGGAAGCGGAACCAGCGACGGTCACGTGATCACTTTTGGTATCCGTGAGCGTCACGATTGTAGAAAATGGGTGGATTTTGTTCTTACAGAGCTGAATCCTGATGCGAAAATCATTCTCACAGGCATTTCCATGGGGGCTGCTAC
>JBGVIG010000219.1:0-4030 GCA_045122995.1 Eubacteriales bacterium
TCTCTGACGGCGGACAGCTCAGCGTTTCCCGACTCACTGACAGCAGTGCAACGCCGGAGCTCCTGGCGATCGAGCAGGTTCTTGCCAAAGGCGCATGGTCTAACCGCTCCGTCATCATCGGTGACAGTGCAGAAGCCGCAATCCTGAAGGTGGACGGCGAAAAGGTTACGATCGTGAACGGCGAATATGTTCTGACATTCCCGCCCGCATTTGCAGAAGGGTATGAAATGCACGAGATCGACTATATGGACGAATACGGAAATAAATATCATTTCACCGTGCATCTGCAAAAACGAGTGATCGAAGCATTCTTGCTCGATGGCATAGAGCTGATCAATGTGGGTGATGAACACTTTGTGAAAGGTCCTTTTGGCTACACTTGGACAGATCCACAAGTTTCGGCACGTTATTCGCTCGGCTCTATGACAACCGTCTACGAAAGAGGTCAGCTTCTTGATGAAAACGGTAAATACATCATTACCTTTTTCGATTATGCAGGCAACAGCACCTCGAAGACAATTTCCGTTGACACGATAGCAAGCTATAAGATCATCATCGGTCACAACCGCGTGCCGAACGGCATCGCGACCAATGAGATCATCACGATCTCCGGTGACGGTGAAACGCTGAACGTGGTTTCTATCACAAAGAACGGCGAGCTCTTGGAAACAAGTGAGCTTGTGTTCCGCGATCACGGTATGTATGAGCTTGAGCTTACCGATGCCATCGGTAACACCTCGAAGATCGAATTTGCGATCTTCACGCATGCGGTCACCAGTCTTGACTACACAGTTCTTCCCGGGTTTGCCATCTCGGGCGTTTGGCTGGTCGATGGGGCTGACAGACTCTCTTATGTGAGTCAAGTTTCCACCGACGAAACCGGCGCACAAAAGGTCTCTCTGAATCAGAGCGGTGCGTACGATATCGAGCTGAAGGATCTTTTGAGCGGCACCGTTTATGGATTTGGCGTATCCATTGACCACACACCGCCGGACGTGACCTTGGAAGGCACAGACCATGGCGGTACGACAAGAAATGACGTGACGATCATGGGACTGCTCAAAGGTGATCACGTTGACGTTTACCGCGGTCAAGAGCTTGTCTACTCCAAAACAGCGACCAAAGACGTTGATAAACCTCCGTTTATCAGCGAACCCGGAGATTACAGAATCGTGGTTTCCGACGAAGCCGGAAATACCGTTGAATATGAATTCACAAGAGAATTCACAAGCAACGCGGCTTCCAACATTATCATTCTTATGTTGCTTTCCCTTGTCGGCGCAAGCGGATTCATTTTCCTGATTGTCAGCAGTAAGGCGAAAGTGAAATAAAAAACACAAACATACACCACCCAACAACAATTTGATTGATTTGAAAAGGAGATTTTTATGGGTAATATTGACGTTGCTTCCATTGTAGAACCTATCCACAACTTAGTTGCTGTATTGCTTCCCGTTATGCTTGGTCTTGTCGGCTCCATCGGCTCGATCTGGTGCATCGTACTCGGCGTGAAATACGCAAAAGCAGAAGATCCGCAGGAACATGAAAAAGCAAAGGGCGCGCTCAAAAACGCCATCATCGGCTTTGTCCTCATCTTCATCTTGATCGTCATGCTTCAGTTCGGTCTTGAAGCTTTCATGGATTATCTCGGCTATGACTCCGAAAGCTGGACCGCATGGTTCTTTGACTGATGAAGGCAGTTAAAAAAATACTGATCTTATTGCTTATGATACTTCCTCTTTTCACTTCCTGCGCCGATCTCGGCGCAGGAGGCTTGGAGGAGGATTATTTGGACTATTTTTCTTCCGTGATCTTAATGTCCCCGGACGGAAAGACCGAAGAAAAAATGTCTACCTTTTATGAGACGATAGAGCTTGAAAACAGCGGCACGATGAAAGACGTCGTGGATTATGACGACTATCGTCTGATCGCTTTTGAGGTCGCAGATGGTTATACCTTGACCGTTGGCGAATTTGCATTTTTCCTTCGCACAAAGGAAAAAGCGGCACATTTAAGCTTTGAATTTTACGTTTCCAATGAACTGCCGGACAGTGTCGGCGGAAACGAAGAAACGACACCTCCCGATGATGGCGAGAATCCGTCGGATCCGGAACTGACCGAAGAAGATGTCTTTGGCGATCTGGATAGCTATCATGCGGATACTTTTTCGATTGATACGGAATGGGACTCTACGTATCTTGCATTCGAGGAAGAACAGACTGTTCATGCTGGGCAATATATCGTTGTTCGCATCATAGAGAACCGCTGTACTTGCGGTGCGGAAACACCCGAACCGGCAGTTCCGTTTACGTTTAACTATCTTTTATTTTATATCACCAAAGTAGAGAACGATTAAGGGAAGGAGGGGTAAGACCTGAATGTTTAATTGGTTTTGGAAATTATTATATAATCTGATGAAGTCGCTTTTTTTCTGCATCGACTTTATGATCGACATTGCGGGAATGCTTTGCGGCATCGAACCGATCTTGGTCGATGGTGAAAGGCAGGATCTCGTTTATTATTTTATTACGAATGATTTTGTCGTAGGCGCTTTCGAGGCAGTTCTTGTTATCGGTTTTATCCTGCTTTTTATCTTTACCGCGTATAGCGTATTCCGCTCCATGGGCAGACTTGGCGAAGGCAAAAGCGCGATTCAGATCTGTTTGGATTCCGCGAAAACGCTCCTGTATTTTCTCCTCGTTCCTGCTATCATGTCGATTGGAGTCATTGTCATTTCCACGGTCATGACTTCTATTTACGATGCCACCTCCATGGGCAATTCCAGTCTTGGCGGCATGCTGTTTGCGGCAGCCGCAGACGGTGCGTGGGACGGTGACGGAAACAAAACACAGGTTTTGAATCAGTTTATTCGAGGCACCAGCGGTTTCGATTATTTCAGTACCGGTGACGTAAAGAGATATTTTGATCTGGAAGACATGGACTACCTCATCGGATACCTCAGCGGTATTGTGGTTTTGATTTTGATCGCGCTTTCGCTTTTCAGCTTTGTGGAGCGCGTGGTGGGAATCGTATTTCTTTTTATCGTTTCGCCCCTTTCCATGAGCACGACACCTCTTGATGAAGGTGCGCGCTTTAAGCTTTGGCGTGATCAGGTGATCAATAAATATTTGATCGCTTATGGTTCACTGCTTTCCATCAATATCTTTATGTTGCTTGTCCACACGATTCAAGACGTGAAATTTTTTAACGATAGCTTTTTGAATCAGCTTGCAAGAGTTGCTTTTATCATTGGCGGCGCATTTGCTTGCCGAAAAGGCACTGTGATGGCAGGCAATCTTATTAATCAAGGCGCAGGTTCGGCTGACAAAATGGAAAATCAAGCAGCAAACGCAGGTATTCGTTCTGTGGCGGGCTTTGTGGCAGGACACACGGTCGGCAAGCTTGCCCATCTTGCCGGTATGCCGATCCAGCATTTGAAAAAAGATGCATCATCTGCCATTCACAGAAACAGCGAAGCAAAGCGCGCTGTTAAGGGTGAATCGGCAAGACAGAAATATTCGGAAAAATTGAAAGCCTCAGCACCGAAAGAAAAATCTGCCGGTGCACCAGGGGCAGCCGGAAAAGCAGGTGTTGCCGGTGCCGCCGGTAACGCAGGTGCGGCAGGCGGCACTTCACAAAGCAAACTCGAAAGTGTTCTCAAAAATACGAGGACCTTTGATCCGAAGTATCAAAAACCTGCAAGTGACAGTCAGCGGCAGACAGAAAAGCCGCAAGCAGCCGTGGCACCGCAGACAAATGAAACGAAGAAGAAGCCTTCTGTTGCAGAAGCTTTGAGCGGCAGACAGCCCGGTGTTGTCAGTGCGGCAAAAGGCGAATCGCCTCAGCAGACGGCGAAGCCGATGAACCAGCATATGCAGGGGAAAGTCAGCGGCGCGATCCAGGGAAGAGCAACAGGAAAGGACGGTAAAGGTTCATGAGGATCATACCAAAGAAAACAAAGGTAAAGGTTGAATTTTACCGTAACGTCAGCTTAGTGGATCTGATTATCGGCGTGATCGGTGTTGGCATC
>JBGVIG010000220.1:0-1280 GCA_045122995.1 Eubacteriales bacterium
ATGCGGTAGAGGACGATTATCGTTTCTATAACAGTTGTGGAAAGAGGCTTAAGCAAAGAAATGCCGACTCAAAATAGTCGTTTCATAAAAAAGATAAGACCGTCAAGTTTATAGACTCGACGGTCTTTATTCTTTTACTTGATCAGACTTTTTAGGCGCGGCAGCACAGCCGTGCACACCATGCCCAGAACAACACCGGCAAGACCCTGAATCAGATTAGGACCAACGGCTGCCCATGCTGCCGTCATACCGTACAACACGCTTTCGAAAGCAAAATAGCCCAGAACCATCACAAGTTCAGCGATTACGAATGCAAGAAGTGCACGAATCAGAGAATTGTCACGGTAGAGCTTCCAGGCGATGAAAGCAACCATTCCCTTGATGATCACGGTGGGCACAAGATAAACGATGTATCCGCCAAACAGATCCGAAAGACCCGAGCCGATGGCAGCAGCCGGAATACCGAGCGGTCCCAGAAGCAGCGTAGCCAGGAAGATGGCACCATCACCCAAATGAACGTATCCGCCAGTAACAGGAACCGGCACTTTGGGGAGATACGTCATCACAAATACGAATGCCGCCATCACGCCTGTAAGGGTAAGTTTTTGAATCGAATTCCTTTTCAATTTCAAAACCTTCTTTGTGATTTATATTCGCTTCATTGGGGAACTTTGAAGCGGGCATAGTATACAACTCTTTTTTTTGCCTTGTCAATATGCAACGACAGATCTGGGGTAACATTTGGAGAAACGCAGTTCGTGATCTCCTTTACATACTCTTTACATTTTCGGTATTTGTTTCGAACATTGAGGTGGTATCTTGTACTCGTCCCAAGGAAAAGAAGATTAGAAAGAAGGTACGGAAAATGAAGAAGGTTTTTTCTCTGGTTCTTGCTATGGTAATGCTCTGCTGCAGCTGCGCTGCAATCGCAGAAGAAATTAACGTAATCTCCCGCGAAGACGGCAGTGGTACCCGCGGCGCTTTCGTTGAACTGTTCGGCATTGAGCAAAAGAACGAAGCTGGCGAAAAGGTTGACTACACCACGGATGAATGCGACATTACCAATTCCACTTCCGTCATGATGACCAGTGTTGCTGGTAACGAATGCGCAATCGGTTACATCTCGCTCGGTTCTCTGAATGATACCGTGAAGGCGCTGGAGATTGATGGCGCTGCTGCTACGGTTGAAAACATCAAGGCTGGTGTTTACAATGTGGCTCGTCCTTTCAACATCGCCACTCTTGCTGAAACCAGCGAAGCTGCTCAGGAGTTCATCCATT
>JBGVIG010000221.1:0-5983 GCA_045122995.1 Eubacteriales bacterium
TGCGTTCTCGGTATTCCCGTAGAATTGTATAGCATTGCCAATATGCAGGCGATTGCTCTTGAAAGTGGAATGGCTTTTCCGCCTGTAAACTACTGGACCGGCACAGATAATCCTGATAAGATCCACTATCGTGTCAATAAAAGAACAGAATATCTTCTCCAAAATATTGACAAAGTTCCCGTTGATGACGATATTACATACGTTATCTTAAATCTTCTCCTTCTTGAAAAGTACGGTAAAAATTACACTGTCGATGATATTGGTCAGCTCTGGCTTGACGTTCTTCCCTATGCTTGCACAGCAGAAGAAGAAGCTCTTGAACAACTTAAGGCAGGAACAAGAGCGGAATGTGCTGCAAACTTTAATAACTATGTAGAATGGATCGGCGCAGCTATTCGTGCGGATGCTTTCGGGTATGCGGAAGCTGGCAATCCCGAAGCTGCTGCAAAGCTTTCTTACAATGATGCATATCTCTCCCATCGCAAAAATGGTATCTATGGCGAAATGTTCTGTGCAGCTGCTGTTGCTGCAGCTTTCACCGCTGAAACACCTCTTGACGCCGTAAAAGAAGGCATGAAGCAGATTCCGAAGGAATCCGAGCTTTATCAGGCACTTGAATGGGCACTTTCTTATGAAGGCAAGATCACAAACTACATCAGAGCACGTCAGCTCATTGATGAAAAATTCCCGAAAATGCACCCCGTTCACACCATCAACAACATGGTTGCGATCACATTCGCACTCATGCTCGGCGGTAACGATTACACCAAGTGCATCAGTGAATGTGTTGCAATCGGTTTGGATAATGACTGCACCGGCGCAACTGTTGGTAGTATCGCAGGCGCTTGTCTCGGCATTGATGCGATCCCTGAGCACTGGTACGAAAAATTCAACAATACTGTTTGCACCTACCTCACAGGTTACGAAACATTGGCGCTCAATGATGTGATCGCAAGATTCATTAAACTTAACGGTTAATTTTGAGAATACAATAAAAAACCTCTTATCCTTAAAAGATAAGAGGTTTTTTCATTCAAAACAACATACTGATATATGGAATTTTCATTTATTATATAGCGCAATCAGGAAAAGTCAACACCTTGCATCAAATCAATAACCACCGTATCCAAAACTTCTCCGTTCTGATAAAAATGATGTTCTGAAAAAATACCAACAACTGCAGCTTCCGTTTCATAAACAAAATCAATCTCAGAAGAAATGCTTCGACCATTCACGGTATAATTACCTTCGTCTTCTTTGATGGCATATTCTCCAGTTGCATATTCGACAACGCATAGTGTTCGCACTTCTAAATTATCAACATCAAGATTCTCCGGATTCAAAACAACAACGATTTCACCGCCATTATTATCAACACTATATTCATAAAAGTAATTTCCGATTTGTGTACGATACAACTCCACAGTACCATTATGGTTCATGAAATTTACAATTACAAATGCGGAAACCAAAATCATAAGCGCGAGAACAGCCACGCGTTTTCCTATTTCCATAAACATTTTTCGACGAGAAAATTTCTTTTCGCGCAAAAGTCTTTGCATACGAAGTTCCGCCTGTGGAGATAAAATATAGGATTCTCCTTCTTGCGCTGCTCGCAATTCACTTTCGCTGACTTCTAAAAATGCACTCTTCAAAAGCGCTTTTCCTTTTTCATTTTCAGTCATACGATACATTCGCCTCCTTTAATTGTTTCAGTAAGATTGATTTGCCTCGATAAAACCTCGTCCAAACCGTTTTTTCACTCTCACCTAAAACGATTGCAATTTCTTTTATATTCAAATCGTTCATAAAATATAGCATCAGAACATCTTTATAAATTGCGTCCATCGCTTTTATGATTTTAACGATTTTTTCTTTAGATTCTTTTGCGCAAACGGCATACAGCATATCGTCCGTCACAGCGCTTTCGGAATCAACTAATACATGTTGTATTTCTTCATCCCATTCTTTGTTTTTATTGATAATATCTAAAACACGATATTCCAATGTTTTCAATATGTAGGTTGCAATCATACGGTCATCTTTACCGATCAATTTTTCCATTTGACGCGAAATTTGTATCCATGCGCTTTGAAAAGCATCTTCCGCATCATATGGATTGTTCGGCAACATTCGCATTGCTCTTTTTAATGTTACATCTTTATATCGTAAATACAGATCTTCAAAAGTTAACCTTGCATTTCTGTCATCAATGAGGGACAGACAAACATATAACATGGTTCTACATTCTCCTTATCAAAACCTTACATCATAAGGATACCATGATTTTTTTAAATAGTCAAATACAAATTATTATATCGTAAGGTATTTGATGTTTTTCCCTGTTCTATTATATAGAACAGGCTTTTTTTCCATAAATTCTTCATATTTTCAAAATTTTTTAAAAATTATTTTTGAAAAATTCAATCATGAAGTTTTTAAAATTAACGCTGGTTTTTAAAAAAGAAAAACCTCATTCTTTCGAATGAGGTCTGGTGGGAGCGGGTGGATTCGGACCACCGAAGTCAGTGACAACAGATTTACAGTCTGCCCCCTTTGGCCGCTCGGGAACGCTCCCATTTATGGAGCTGGTGATCGGAGTCGAACCAACAACCTGCTGATTACAAATCAGCTGCTCTGCCATTGAGCCACACCAGCATTCATTTCTTGCCGCATCGGCTTTGCCCTTGCGACGGTGATTATTATATCATAGTTTTTCTTGTTTGTCAACATCAAAATGAAAAAAAGTTTATTTTTTTCAAAAAAATTTTTCCACTAATTTTTATTATCATCTATTGATTTTCGTTATTTTTATCATAACAACAATTTATAAGTTTCTTCTTGCTTTAGAGTTGACTTTTTTGGGAAAATGCGATAAAATTAGAAATTGGTAAAATTAAATAATATTAAAAAGGAGAAACATTATGTCTATTAACGCATTCACAGGTATTTCCTTCTTGATGCTCTGTGTTCTCGCAGTTGCAGCAGTTGGTTATATCCTCGGCAGAATCACCATCAAAGGTGTTAACCTTGGTACCGGCGGCGTTTTCATCATCGCTCTTGTTTTCGGTGTTTTCTGCTATCAGCCTCTTTGCAATGCTTTGAACTTTAACGGTATGGATTCCGCAGCATTCACCGATAAAGCACTTGGCATCATCGAAACACTCGGTTTGATTCTTTTTGTAACCTCTGTTGGTTTCATTGCTGGTCCCAAATTCTTTGGCAACTTGAAAAAGAATTTCAAATCCTACATCTTTCTCGGTCTTATCATTATCATTTCCGGTGCGCTTGCAACCGTAGGTTGTATCTTCGTCGGCAGACTCTTTACCGATCTTGATAATGCTGAATTCACCGCGATGCTCGTTGGTATTCTTTCCGGTTCTCTTACCTCTACTCCTGCATTTTCCGCAGCAAAAGATACCGTTATGAACCTCAATCCCGACAACGTTGCTCTCGTTTCCGTTGGTCATGGTATTGCATATCTCTTCGGTGTTATCGGCGTTGTACTTTTCGTTCAGCTCGTTCCTAAAATGGCAAAAGCCAACATGGAAGAAGAACGTGCAAAGATCACCGCTGTTGCCGCTGCTGATGAAAAGAAATACACCGGCAAGCTCATTCACATGGACGAATTCGGCTTTATGCCTTTCGCTCTTGCAGCCGTTATCGGTATTATCGTAGGTTCCATCAAATTCGGCAACTTCTCTCTCACCACCACAGGTGGTTGCCTGCTCGTGGCTCTCGTGTTCGGTCACTTCTCTCGCATCGGCAAGATCTCTATCATGCCTGAAGCAAGCACTTTGAAAGTATTCCGTGAACTCGGTCTTATGCTCTTCCTTATCGGTGCAGGTATCTCCGGCGGTGCAGAATTTATCGCACAGTTTGAAGCAGTATACTTCCTCTACGGTGTAGTTATCACCATCGTCCCCATGCTTATCGGCTTTATCTTTGCTAAATATGTTTTGAAACTCCCGCTTCTCAACAACCTCGGTTCCATTACCGGCGGTATGACTTCCACTCCCGCGCTCGGTACTCTCATCGGCGTATCTAAGACAGAAGACGTTGCTTCCGCATATGCAGCAACATATCCCTTCTCTCTCATTGCAGTTGTAATCGCATCTCAGCTCATCATCATTTTCTTCTCTTAACAATGAAAATAGGAAAAGCACTCGGTTTCAAAACCGAGTGCTTTTTTATATACGTATCACAGACCATGCTTCGATCAATTTTTCCATCGTCCATATCGCATTGGCAGGCGATGTGGACGGTAAACAAACAGCATCTCGCAAAAGCGTTTCTTTCAAGTATTTCTTATAATACTTTTCAGCCGTTTTTCCGTTAACGAATATCTTTTCAATCTTTGCGCTTTGCAAAATACGTGCAACATCATTGGGAACAGCGTTTTTAATAGAGCTATCCGCACTTCCCGTAATATCACAAGAAGCGATCACGTCCCATAAGGCAATTTGATGGGAAAGCAAGAAGGCTTTCTTTTCATCAATCGTAAGTGGTTCAGAAGACGAAAAAAGCGCGGCAAGAACTTTCCAAAAGCGATTTTGCGGGTGTCCATAGAAAAAGCCGTCCTCGCGCGAACGAACGGACGGAAAACTCCCCAAAATCAATATTCTCGAACGATCATCATAAACAGGTGCGATCGGGTGAATAAGCATATGAACACCCCTTTCTTTTTATTTAGTATACCACACCACGTGTTGAAAATCAAATAAAAAATCCGACTGTATCATCTAACAGTCGGATCTTTTATTTTTACGCTTCAAGCGCAAATGTTACTTCGTAAGGTTCTTTTGCCATAGCAGACGCTTTGAGGGCAATCACGAGCGTATCGTTGGCTGTGAGCTTACCTTCGATCACATTGCCTTCACCGTCGGTGAATGTAAAAGTGTTGCCATCTACTGTGTATGTACCGCTTGCGGAAGAGCCTTCATGTGTTGCCCCACCCATTGCAAAGGTTACTGCATAAGAGAATGTTCCATCTGCACCGATTGTTGCGGTATAAACATAAGGAACAGTTCCCATTGCACTAACTTTTTCATAAGTTGCTTTGTAAGTGCCTGCCGCAATGGTGTAGGTTTCAGGAGCAAAAGTTACTTCATAAGGATCTTTTGCCATATCGGACGCTTTAAGAGCGATCACGAGAGTATTGTTTGCTGTGAGCTTACCTTCGGTCACGTTTCCTTCAGCATCGGTAAATGTAAAGGTGTTGCCGTTCACGGTGTATATACCGCTTGCGGAAGAGCCTTCATAAGCTGTACCCATCATAGTATAGCTGACAGCATAAGAAAATGTACCATCTGCACCGATTGTTGCAGTATAGGCATATGCCACAGTACCCATGGGAGCTACTTTTTCATAGATACCACTATAATTTCCTGCTTCGATGGTGTAAACGGTGGTTTCTTCCACTTCGGTGTTGCCACCTGCAGTCGTGGTTTCTTCCGCAATAGCACTGTCATAAGTGAAAACAATATCACCGACAAGCTCAAGCTTGATGCTTACGATACCGTAAGGGAAATCAGAAGTCATTTTGAGTGTACCGTCTTTCTGAACAACGAAAGTACCAACTCTGTCATCAGAATAAGTAAGTGTGTAGCAATCATCGGTAAGGGCATAAGTGCCGGCACCCTTTTCGTCTGTGCCATTGGTAAGAACAAATGTGCCATCGTCCTTCAAGGTGAGAACAAAATCCCAAGTGGTATTCATCTCGGAATAGTACGCGGAGGAGGTGTAAACACCGGTTTTCAGTGTGCCTTCGTTGACAGCAGGTGTTACAGGCGCGGTCGTTTCTTCTGCGGTGGTGGTTTCTGTGGTATCCTCAAGGGGTGTTTCGCCGCAGGAAACAACGGCAAACATCATAACAAGGATCATCAAAATAGTCAAAATGCGTTTCATAAAAAACTCCTAAAAATTTTATTTTGAATATTTTTCCCAAAGCGATTCAAAAAGCGCTTTCGCGTGCGGCTCAATG
>JBGVIG010000222.1:0-12319 GCA_045122995.1 Eubacteriales bacterium
CCATTTCCTGCAGGATTTTATTCATGGAAAGCTCATATTCGTATTCAAATTTCGGAAGGCCTGCGTTGACGTCATGATATTGCTTATTTTCAAGGAGTGCTTGCAGCTTTTCACCCGTCAAAGAAGCAACGTATTCCGAAAAGTCTTCTTTTTGATCGGGCAGAAGTGCCACGAAGCTGTATTTTCCGTCCTTGTAGCTTTTGATAAAGCCCTCGGTATTTTCGTCGGAAAGATAGATATCCTCGGAAGAATGCATCATTTTTATCGTTTGTTCGCCGCCGTTCAACGTATGGAACAGATGATCTCTCACAGCAAGCTCTGCGTAAGGTGTTTCCCATGCGGCATCGAAGCAGAGTGCGTTGATGAGGAACATGAGATTGTCATCATGGATCTGATCCACGATCTTTTTGATCATGTCGTCGGTATTTTTGCTCACCCAATCGTTGATGTCCTTTACGGTCGAGGCATCAAAAAAGGCTTCAAAAAGATCTGCGCCGTAGTAATCGGCATTGGTCTGCAAAAAATCGGGATCGACGGTCAGTTTGTTTTTTCTTGCCCAAATGGAGTTGGCAAGGTGGAGCTTGTAATCTTCGCCGCAGGGCAGATTTTCGATATAAGAGTGGAGATATTCATTCAGTTCTTTGATGGAAAGTGTGCCGCCAAGCACTTTTTCCATCTGTGCGAGGGTTTCCCCTTTTGCACCGTTTGCCGTCATCGCGAGCGCAGACATGACGGAAAGGGGAGAGATGAGCGTGTTTTCACAGTCGCTCTCTGCCGCCGCACGACGAAAGATCTCTGCGGCAAAAGCAAATTGTGTGCTTGTGAATATCTCATCGGGGCTTTTTTCAGGAATATTTCTGGCTTTGATGCCTCTCATCAGGTCGGAAGCGCTCACGGCACCGCAAGCAGCAACGTTTACCGCAAGGGCAATGAGCAGCAAGATTGCCGTTATGATTTTAATGATTGATTTCATGGTTTCTCCTTATCCGATCGCGGTCACGGTGCCGATGAAGATCGGCAGTTCTGTTTCGTTTTCCACGATCATATAAACAAACGGTCTGTCAAGGATCACAGATTTTGTAATCACTGCGATAGTACATTCGTCCGTAGCCACGAGTGTGACAGCGGCAGCCTTGGTGCGCTCGGTGTCCACGGAGATGAAGGTCCTGTGGAGCACTTCGCTGATGTAAAGCGGATTGCCGTCCACCGTCTTGCCGATCTTCGAAAAATCAGCATTTGTCGCATCGAATGCGTCCGTCATGCCCATCGTTTTCAAAATTTCAACGAGAGAGATGTCATAAGCATATTCAAATTTCGGAAGTTCTGCAATCACGGCGGTGCGTTGTTTGTTTTTCATGAGCGCTGAGATCTTTTCCCCTGTCAGCGAGGAAACATATTCTTCAAAATCCACGTTTTCATCGGGCAGAAGTGCCACGAAGCTGTATTTGCCGTCGGCGTAGTCTTTGATAAAGCCCGTGGTGTTTTCGTCTTCAATATATTTCGATTCCTCGGAATACATCATGGAAACGGTCTGCGTTTCCCCCGAAAGGGTGGTGAAGGTGCGGTCATGCACATCACTCTTTTCGTATTTTTCTGCCCATTCGGCATCAAAGGAGAGGGCATTGATGAGATACATCACGGTGGCGGGGGAGATCTCATTGATGATCTTGTCGATCATGCCGCCGGTGTGTTTCTTCACCCAAGCGTTCACGTCCTCTACCGTCGAGGTGTCAAAGGGCGCTTTGTAAACATCTGCGCCGTAATAATCGGCATTGATCTGCAAAAAATTCTTTTGCGGTTCGAGCTTGCCCTCGCGCGCCCAAATGGAATTTGCGAGGTGGACTTTATATTTTTCCGAGGAGGGCAGTGTGTCGAGATAACGGTAAAGATATTCGTTCAGCTCATCAAGGGAGATCCCTGCGCCGAGGATTTCTTCCATCTGCATACGGGTTTCGCCGTCTGCGCCGTTTGCGGTCATTGCGAGTGCTATCATCACGGAAAGAGGCGAGATGAGGGTATTTTCACAATCGCTTTCTGCCGCTGCACGCCGAAAAAGCTCTGCGGCAAAATCCATCTGCGAGGAAATGAATTTTTCGTCCGCATTCTTCCCTGTGACGGCTTGTGCTGTCACGCCGTCCATGAGATTTGCAGCATGGACGGTGCCGCAGGAAACGATGCTAAGAAGCATCGACGTCAGCAGAAGCAGAGAAGTCAGTATTTTCACGATATTTTTCATAAAAGAACCTCCTTTTGTACGGTTCAGTTTGCCGACGCATTCAGGTTTGTCACCGCGCCGATGAAAAGCGGAAGTCCCGTTTCGTTATGCACGATCATATAGACGAAGGGACGATTGAGAATGACGACCTTGGGCTTTGTGATGCTTGTCGAAGCACTTTCGCCATAGACTGCGACCACAGTAGCGGCACCGGCTTTCGTGCCGAGCCCATCGACCTTGATAAAGGTCTTGTGCTGGACGTAACTGATATAGAGCGGGTCATTGGATGTGCCGAGCCCCGAAAGGTCTGCGTTATCGAAAGCGTTGGTGATGCCCATCGCTTTCAGGACATCATTGAGGATAATATCGTATTCAAACTCGAATTTCGGCATTTGTGTGATAACTTCGGCGTATGTTTTGTTATTCCAGAGCTTTGTCAGCTTCTCGCCTGTGAGGCTTGCCACGTAATCCTCGATGGCGATATCTTCATCGGGCAGAAGTGCCGTGAAGCTGTAGTCACCACCGGCGTAGTTTTTGACAAATCCCGTGGTGTTTTTGTCCTCCAAATAGTAGCAGTCTTCACTCGTACTCATCATTTCCACAGTCACTTCCTTACCGTCGACGTTTGTGAAGGTGTCATTTTTGATGTTGTAGTCGTTGTAAGGTGTTGCCCATTCCGCTTCAAAGGCGAGCGCATTGACAAGGAACATCACTGCCTCCGGGGGTACTTCGCCGATGATCTTTTTGATCATTCCGTGGGTGTTTTCGTTTACCCAATCATTGATCTTGTCTGCAGTTTTAGCGCCAAATGGTTCGCTGTAAACGCTTGCGTGGTAGTAATCGGCGGTGGTCTGCAAAAATTCTTTGCTGACGACAATATCCGCGTCATCTGCCCAAATGGAGTATGCCAGGTGGAAGCTTGCTTTTTCGCTTGTCGGTAGGTTTTCCACATAGCTGTGGAGATATTCGTTCAGTTCCTTGATGGAAAGCTTTCCGCCGAGCGTTTTTTCCATCTGGGAGAGCGTTTTACCGCGTGCGCCGTTTGCCGTCATCGCGAGTGCTGACATCACGGAAAGCGGCGAGATGAGCGCATTTTCTCCTTTTTCTTCGGAAGATCTCTGGAAAAGCTTGACCGCGAAATCCATCTGCGAGGAGAGAAATTTTTCGTCAGCACTTTTGCCGAGAACCGCGTTTTGGGTGATGCCGTTTGTGAGGTTATCTATGGGTTCATTGCCGCAACCGACGGCACCGAGCGCCATGGAAGCGAGAAGAGCAAGACTCACGGCGGTTTTTAACAGTTTTTTCATCATGGGGTATCTCCTTCCTTGGATTCACCGTTTTTCAGATCATCTAAAAACGTTTCCAGCTTTTTGAAATCCCAATAAATTTCGGTCAGAATATAAGTTTTGCTGTTCTCGTTTTTTTCATTTTGCGTGCCGAAGATCGTGGCGGATTCCGCCGTTATGACAGTTGCCGTATCCATCTGGTAGTATGCTGTCAGAAGATAATTGCCGTTCTCGGCGGCATCGGTCATCTCACCGGTCGTTGCGGTTGCTTCCGAGGTCGTGGCTTCTGTGGTCGTGGCGTTTCCGTAGGTGAATATCTGATAATCGGGTCTGCGGTTTTCTGTGAGGTATTCCATCACAGCTTTGGCATCTTCGCCTGAAAATTCCCACGTTTTTTCACCGAAAGAGAGCTTCACGGTGTCGGGTACCGCGATGCTTTCCGTCGTTGTCGCGATGGTGGCATTTTCGATCTGTGTGAGAGGCGGCGCGCTTTCCTCTGTTGTCATGCCCGTGAGGAACGGCAGCGTGAGCGCGGCACAAAGCATGACCGCGGCACATGAGGAGCCTGTCATGATATATTTTTTTCGTTGTTTTTTCTTATGAATATCATAGCGGCGAAAAATTTCCGCTTTGAATTCCGTGTCGTTTCTTCTCATAAAAGAAGTACGCCCTCCTTTCCTAATATGGAGCGAAGCTCATTTTTGGCGCGATATAAAAGGTTATCCACTTGTTTTCTTGTCTTTTTCATCACGCGTGCAGTTTCCTCATAGGAAAGATTTTCAAAATAAACCAGATGAACGGCGATCTTCATTTCTTCGGGCAGATCTTCCATTGCCATATTCAGTCTTCTTGCGGCATCATTTTGAAAAACGGTTTCCTCGGGGGAAGGAACACTTGGCAGTTCATTTTCTGCTTCCGAAAGAGGCACTGTCATCTCGCGGCATTTTATCCGCAGATAATCAAGCGCACGGCTTCTGCCGATCATGAAAAGATAGGTTTTGAACGTGGTTTTTCCGTGATAGCGATGGCGGTGGACGAGCAGATCCAAAAAGGCATCGACGGCGATATCCTCCGCGGCGTTCATGTCATGCACGTATCGGTTGATGAAAAAAACGAGATTTTCACGATAAGCTTTGATGATCTCGTCAAAAGCGCTTTCTTCTCCATTTAGAAAACGGCGGTAGCTACTGGCACCGTTGTCTATCATGTTTTTTCTCCTTTTTTGAAGGATTTTTTTGGCTTTCACTTACTTATACGTTTGAAAACGGGAAATTCCTTATGATTTTTAAACTTTTCTTTCAAAATTTATGGATTATGGAAACGTGAAAAATATCCATATATAGATAAACGGGCGAATCCTTTGGGGGATCGCCCGTTTACGGTCATATCGTTGTTTGGGTATCAAAAATATCTTTTGTTGCTTTCAAAAATTCGCGTGCGATCAGCGCATGACCTGCTTCCGTGGGGTGCGTGCCGTCCCAGATCCAGTAGGCAGGCTCGCGTACGTTCATCGCTTTATCGAAAGCTTCTTGCAGCGGCACGAAAACCGCGTCAAATTCCTTAGCAAGACGGCGCACGATCTTTTGCTCGCTGCGAAGCATCGCGCGGCGGATCGTTTCGGTAGAGCCCGTGTTTTGCTGGGTTTCGATATGTGCAAAAGGCTCCAGTAAGATAAGCTTCACGTTTGGATTTTTCTCGCGGCTCATGGAAAGGATCTTTCGATAATTTTCTTCATAAGCGGCGGCGGAAAGATCGGGTGCAGTTTTTGCACTTTCGCGGATGCAGTCGTTTACGCCCACAAGTACACAAAGCACATCGGGCTCGATGTCAAGCGCATCTGTTTGCCAACGGCGGAGAAGATCTGAGGCGGCGTTGCCGGAGATTCCGCGGTTTACAAACGTAAAATACCGCTCGGGATACTGCATTCCGAGCAGTCCCGTGAGGATATAAACGTAGCTGTGACCGATCTGATGGTTTTTATCCCATTCAGAAGCCTTGCTTTTGTAGCGCGCGCCATCGGTGATGGAATCGCCTTGAAAAAGTATCTTCATCATAAGTGTACCTTTCTTGGGTTAATTAAGCGCAACGGTGAGCGTTTTGCCTTTTTCGATGGGATAGGTGTTCTCGCCGAGGACGAGTGTACCGCCTTCCAGATCGGAAAGAACGGTCACTTCTGTTTTTGTCATCTTTACGCTGATGATGCCATCCATCGCAGGGACTTTGCCTTCAAATTCACCGAAGCACATGAGATTCGGTTTTACTTCATAGGTTGCGTAAGCAGGCGAGGTCGGGCGAACGCCGAGCGCGTATTTACCGAGCAGATAGATAGGGGAAGCGCCCCAGGCATGGCAAAGGCTCTTGTCATAGGGTTGACCGTACATCGCATAGTTTTCGACACGGCTCTTTTCAGGGAAATATTCTTCCCAGAAGGTGGTGGCACCTCGCGCGAGCATACCGCCCCAGTAGCTTTTGAGCATATTGGTCATATAGTCATATTCTCCGATCTGGCACATCGCGTCCAGCTCGAAAAATTCGAAATAAGGCGTGGTGATCGCAGGAATTTCATGGTTTTTGATGACGTGTGTGATGATCTTTTGCTGTCTTTCCTTGCTTGTGAGCCCATAGAGAAGCGCAAAGATATTTGCGTGGCGCGTCACGTTGCGGTTGCCTGTGTGATAATCGTCAACAAAGGCATTTTTTTCTTCGTCCCAATAGCGAGTATTGATCTTTTCGTTCAGATCTTTTGCCAAAGAGAGGAATTTTTCTTCTGTTTCGTTATCTTCCATAAGAGCGGCACATTTTGCCATGCAATCATAAGCGCGGCAGAGAAGCATCTGTTCTGCGCAAAGCGGGCCTGCATCTTTATCAAAGTGGAGTGACCAATCGACAAATACCCAGTCACCGCGGCGCTTGACGTAAAGTCCCTCTTCATCAAGGCGTTCACCGACAAATGCCATGGTGGAGAGCATATCCGCGTAGATCGCGCGCACGAACGCCATGTCGCCCGTGTGGAAATAATATTCCCAGATCGCCGCGATCCAGTAGAAGGTGTAGTCACAGATGGTGTTGATGTGCATCGTCATCGGATCCGCACCGCGTAAGATCTTTTGTGTGCGGCGAACGATGTCCTTGTCATTCATGAGGTAATAGTTTACAAAATAGCTCTGATAAGCGTCACCGCCCCATACCCAGCGGTCACGCTTGATGCCATCGAAGAAGCCTTCGCGTGCATTGAGATGCAGTGTGTATGCCGCAACGTCCCAAATGGTATTGATCAGCTCATTGTCACTGCGGAAAGCACCTTTATCTGCAAGCGGGAGATATTCATAATCTGCGGAAAGATCGTGATCGGTGAGAGCATCAGGCACAAAAATATAACGGAAAGCAACGGAGGAGGAGGTAAACGAACCGTTTTTGGCAGCCATGTCCACGTGAACGACTGCGTTTTCGGGATCGAGTGCTTCCTCGCGGGATTCACCACAGATGAGTGTGCAGGCGATATCCTTCGGCTCCACGTTTTCCAAAATGATTTTACCAAAGGTTTCTTTGCCGAAATCGTAAAGTGTGCCGCCGTCTGTTTCTTCTGCACAAACGGGGGTGATGCGTTCATAGGAGAATTTGAAGATCTCCGGATTATCGGAAAGCTCTGTATACATATCGCTCGTGCCTGCGGGCAGATCTTTTGCGCTCCAAGAGCCGAGCTTCCATGTTTCATCAGAAGCAAAGCTTTCGCCTATGCAATAAAACGCAGGGAAACCGCCGTCTTTGAAGGCTGTGAGCTTGATGAAATTTCTGCCGGGTTCCAGCGTTACGGTCGTGCCGATGGGGTAACGTGCGCCATTGACAAGAAAGCTCGCGTCCTTTGCATTGGAATAAACGGTGATAGTTTCTTCCTTTTCAAGGTTTGCGATCTTATAAAGCAGCACATTGCGGTGCGGCGCGTCCACACGCCACATCGGGGGATAATAAACGCCGAATTTGCTTCTTCTGTTGTGAAGAAGCATGCTGTGATAAAGCTCAAAATCTCCGGGGTGCCAGATCCATTTGGATTGTTTCATGAGAGTTTCTCCTTTACGTTAATCAAATAATGGGCGGGAGAGTCCCCCGCCCGATCAAAATTTTTTATTTGTTGTTTCCTCTGAGCATATTTTGCTTGAGATCCCAAAGCTTTTGGGAAAGGTCGACATAATAGATGTGCGGATTTTCAAAGCGTTTGACTTCGTCCCAAAGATGTGCCACCTGGTCCTTGCAGTATTCGCGGATCTCCTCGGTGGAGGGGGATTCGTAAACGCATTCACCATTCATAAAGATCGGTACGAGAAGCTCGCGCAGATGATAATTGGTGAGCGTTTTTCTCTTCCATGTGTGCTGGGGGTGGAAGATCTCGATGGGTTCTTTTTCATTCAGCACTTCATCGTGGATACAGAGCAGGTCGGCCACCGCTTCATTGCTGTCGTTATCGTAGATGCGGTATACCTTTTTGAAGTGAGGATTGGTGATTTTTTCGGGATTTTCGCTGACTTTGATCTTTGGCACGATCTCTCCGCCTTTTTCCATGGCAACGAGCTTATAAACACCGCCGAAAACGGGGTTGCTCTTTGCGGTGATGAGTCTTTCACCAACGCCGAAGCCATCAATTTCCGCGCCTTGGTTGATGATGTCGCGGATAATATGCTCATCAAGAGAGTTGGAAACCACGATCTTACATTCGGGAAGACCTTCTTCAATGAGCTTTGCGCGGATCTTTTTGGTGAGATAGGTGATGTCACCCGAATCAAGACGAACGGCGAAATTGTGAATGCCTTGCGGCACAAGGATCTCCTTAAATGCGCGGATCGCATTGGGAAGACCGCTCTTCATAACGTTGTATGTATCAATGAGAAGTGTTGCATTGTGCGGATAGATACGGCAATATGCTTCAAACGCTTCATATTCTGTGTCAAACATTTGCACCCAAGCGTGTGCCATCGTGCCGGAAGCGTTTACGCCGAAGTCACGGTCCGCGATGGTATTGGAGGTGGAGTGGCAACCGCCGATGTATGCCGCTCTTGCGCCGTAAATGGAAGATTCCGCGCCCTGCGCACGTCTTGCACCGAATTCGGATACAACTCTGCCTTTTGCCGCACGAACGATACGGCTTGCCTTTGTGGCGATGAGCGACTGATGGTTCAGCGCGAGAAGCACAAATGTTTCAATGAGCTGTGCTTCCATGGTAGGAGCGCGAACGACCATGATCGGCTCGCGGGGAAAGATCGGTGTGCCTTCGGGAATCGCGTAAATATCGCCTGTAAAGCGGAAGTTTCTAAGATATTCGAGAAATCTTTCATCAAATATTTTTTTTGCGCGCAGATATGCGATGTCTTCTTCGGTGAATTTCAGGTTTTTGATGTAGTCAATGACTTCCTCAAGGCCTGCCGCGATCGCATAGCCACCGCCATCGGGAATATCACGGAAAAATACGTCGAAATAAGCAATCTCATCTTGTTTGCCGGAAAGGAAATAACCATTTGCCATCGTCAGCTCGTAAAAGTCGAGAAGCATGGTGTAATTGGCATGTGTAAACATAAAAAGTCCTCCGATTATTCATTTTGTAGATTTATAAATCGAGTCAATATATCTAAATTATAATGCATTTGTATGGAAAGTGCAAGAGTTTCTGCACAAAAAAAGGTTGAATTTTTATTCATTTTTGTTGACAGAAAAGATGCGTGGTGATATAATATTTTCCATAATTTCTATCGTTGAAAAATTTTTCTTTGGAGAATGAAACGGAGGTCAAAAATGGAAAACAAGAAAACATTTGGTACCATAGTTAAGCGTCTTGCGAAACGCTATTTTATCGACGCGATGGGCGCGATGGCGCAAGGACTTTTTGCGTCCCTTCTCATTGGCACGATCTTTAAGGCGATTGGTATGATTCCGCATCTTGGAATTTTTGTTACCATCGGCGGCTTTGCACAAGCAATGGCAGGCCCTGCGATGGCGATGGCGATCGCATATTCTCTCGGTGCGCATCCGCTCGTGATGTTTGCCTCTGCAGCTGTTGGCTATGCGGCGAATAGCGAAGGCGGCGCAGGCGGTCCGCTTGCGGTCTTTTTTCTTGCGATCATTACGGTCGAGATTGGTATGCTCGTTTCCAAAAAAACAAAGGTGGATATCATCGTAACACCTTTTGTGACACTTTTTGTGGGTGGCTTACTTTCAATTTTTGCAGCTCCCGTGATTGGCACTCTTGTTGGCTATATCAAAGATTTCATCGGTTGGGCAGCTTTACAGGCCCCCTTTATTTCGGCTCTGATCATTTCTGTTGTTATCGGTATCGCGTTGACGCTTCCCATTTCCAGTGCGGCGATCTGCCTTAGCCTTGGCCTTACGGGCAGCTTGGCAGCAGGCGGCACAGAAGGTCTTGCTATCGCAGGTGCGGCGGCGGTTGCCGGCTGCTGCGCACAGATGGTCGGTTTTGCTGTGGCAAGCTTTCGTGAAAACAAATGGGGCGGTCTTCTTTCCCAAGGTATCGGCACCAGCATGCTTCAAATGCCGAACATCATCAAAAATCCTTGCATTTGGATCGCGCCGATCCTGACTTCTGCCATCACAGGCCCTCTTGCGGTTTGTGTCTTTGATCTTCGTATGTATGATGCGGCGGCGATCAACTCCGGCATGGGGACTTGTGGTCTTCTCGGTCCTATCGGTATGATCCTTGGCTGGCTTGATCCGAATAACGGCTACACGGGCGAGCTTGGTGCGCTCCAATGGATCGGACTTTTCCTTGTTTGCTTCGTTCTTCCTGCTGTTCTCACGCCTCTCTTTGACTTTATCATGCGCAAGCTTGGTCTTGTGAAAGAAGGCGACATGAAGCTGAACCTGTGAGGCTCTGGCTCATACTCCGCCAAGGACGCTGTCCTTGGAACCTGCACAAGGGACGTATCCCTTGTGAATCCCAAAAAGAAAACCTCCTATGGCGAAAGCCATAGGAGGAATTTTTTTGCAAAGTTGAACGAAATAAATTGGTTCGCACAAACCAAACAACCCGTTTCTTTAGATGCAAACTTTTCTTTTCGTAAAGAAAAGTTTGGCATTTCTTTTTTGTTTACTTTTTTCTTTTTGCAAAGAAAAAAGTAAACCTACGCGAGAGCGGCGCCGATCGCGGTGGCGAATTGTGCGTTTTCGGGAATGATGAAATTCATGTCGAAAAGCTTGTTGAGATTTTCAAAGATTTCTTTTGCCTGCGGGATTGAGGTGAGATTGCCGATGAGCACGATGTCCCCCAGATTTTGTCCGCGTGCGGCGAAAATGCCGAGCATACCAACGGTTTCAAAGACCATGTTGATGATCGCAAGTGCAATATCTGCAGGGGTGGCAATGTCGGAAAGCTTGCCGAAGTTTGCCGCGGTCATCGTTTCTGAAAGACTGGTCGCGGATTTTGTGCTGTACATATCACCGATGCGAAGATCGACGTTGGCAAGACTACCGCCTTTCGCCAACTCCACGATGTGCTCAATGTTATCCATGCCAAGCATTTTTCGGGAAAGGCCAACAACCGTACCGCCGCCGACACCTGTGCCGCCGAAATAATTGGCATGACCGCCATCCTTGGCATGAATGATCGCTGTACCGGTACCCATGCTGACCACGATCGCCTCGGAAAGTCCGGAAAGATAGATGCCGCCTCTGCCGATACATTCAAATTCCTGTGCACGTTCGCAAGGCAAGCCATAAAGCGGCTTTGTGAGATACGACGAACCGACACCTGTCAGGATCACTTTTTCAATGTCACTAAGGTCAATGTTGTTTTCTTCCGTGAACTTGCCGAAAGCACCGTAAAGTGAGGTAAGAGGGTGTGTCGCTTTGACAAATTGAGGGGGAATCATTTCTCCGCCGCGAAAACCAACGATCTTTGTGGTGCTTCCGCCGACGTCAATACCGATAATGGCTTTCATTCTTTCATCTTCTTTCCAAGTGAATTTTTTTGTTTTTTGTTGTTAGCCGCGTGCGTCATTGGCGATCATGAGGCAAAGGGTATCATAATCAATGCCTGCCGCTGCCGCTTCCTGTGGGAGAAGGCTCATCGGTGTCATGCCGGGGAGCGTGTTGGCTTCCAGACACATGAATTTGCCTGTTTTTTCTTCTTTGATGAAGTCGATGCGGCTATAACTGCCGAGTCCAAGCGCACGGTGCGCACGAAGAGCCGCATCTGCCAGACGGGAAGCTTCTTCTTCGGTGAGGGGAGCAGGACAGATCTCTTCGGTAAGTCCCGATTGATATTTCCGTTCATAATCGTAAAAACCTTCCTTGGGACGGATCTCGATTGCTGGGAGCGCGCGTCCCATAAGAATACCCACGGAAAATTCTCTGCCTTCGATCTTATCTTCAATGAGGAGCTTTTCTTCATATTTTTCTGCCGCCGCGAGTGCTTTTTCCAGTTCCGTTTCGTTTTCCACAATGGAAACGCCAACGGAAGAACCGCAGGAGCAGGGCTTTACTACGCAGGGGAAACGCACCGCTTTCGGTCTTGTGCCGCCTTTGATGAGGGTGTAATCCGCGGTCGGAACACCGCTTGCACGGAAAATGAGCTTGGAGATGGATTTATCCATTGCCGCAAGACAAGCGGAAAAATGACTGCCTGTATAAGGAATGCCAAGCGAGGAAAGGATCGCTTGCAAGCGTCCGTCCTCTCCCATGCCGCCGTGAAGCGCGAGGAAAACAACATCACTTTGCTTGCAAAGATCAAGCACGCCGTCACCGATGAGCGCTGTGCCGGGCACTTTTTTACGAAGCTCATCAAGGTTTGGCGGTGTATTGGGAATGGTATACACAA
>JBGVIG010000223.1:0-3394 GCA_045122995.1 Eubacteriales bacterium
TGCGCGTGCCACATGGCAAGTATCTCGTCATTGCGAGCACAATTTGCAAGCGCAGCTTTACGAAAAGCAAGTTCACGCAGGATTTCTCTGTCTTTCAAAGAAACAGCTTCCATATTCATTGACCAAACTCTCGGCGGAGAGTCCCTCTCTTGGGGATTTCAAAAAGTTTCTATTGTCATTGTAGCATATCCCGTACAGAAAATCAAGTTGGTTTTCTGTTGTCAAAGCGATACTCTTATGTTATAATAGAACAAAAAACAAAAAAAGGCACGCTATGAAATCAAAAAAACTCGTATCCATCACAAAGACCGCGCTGATGGTGGCGATCATCGCCGTTCTCTCGCAGATCGCCATACCCATAGGAGGCGTACCGCTGACGCTCCAGACATTTGCCATCGCATTTTGCGGCTATTTTTTGGGCACAAAGCTTGGCTTGACCGCTGTTTCTGTTTATCTTTTGGCAGGTGCGATCGGGCTCCCCGTCTTCACAGGCTTCGGTGCCACCGCGTCCATCGTCGGGCCAACAGGCGGATTCCTCTTCGGTTTTTTGCCGCTTGTCTTTTTATGCGGCTTCTTTCGTGATCGGAAAAAGATGACAAGTCTTGCTTTTTCCACCGTCGGGATCGCCATTTGTCATCTTTGGGGCGTTTTGTGGTTTTCGCTCATATCCGATTCCCCACCCCTCTCTTCGTTTCTTCTCACAAGCGCGCCCTTTTTGATCAAAGATATCCTATCGACTTTTCTTGCGAAAATACTTGCCGAGCGCATCAAAAAACATATATAAATTCTTAAAGTTTCGCCGTTCTCTTGCATTTTTTTACAAAATGGCGTATAATATTGCCAAGATCAAATTTATTAAGGAAGGACATTTCTACCATGAGAGCAGATGGAAAAAGAGTAAAAAACGTAGACCCGATGTACACCTTAGCACCTTATTTCATGCGCAACCGCAGTGACGCGCAGAACGCGATCACCGTTACCGTTCCTTATGAAAACGTACATAATTATGTTTTAAATGCCAGAAAAAGAGGCTTCCGCACCAGTCATCTTGCGGTCGTTGTTGCCGCTTTCGTGCGCACCGTTTCGGAGTTTCCCGAACTCAATCGCTTCGTCGTTAACAGCAAGATCTACGCGCACAACGAAGTAAAACTCGGCATGGTCGTTCTCCGACCTTCCGACAATAACCCTTCGATGAGCAAAATGAAATTCGATCTTTATGACACGATTTACGATGTTCATAACAACATTGAAAATTTCATCGCGGAGAATAACAAATCCACCAGCAACACGAAGGTCGATAAGCTTTTCAAAATTCTCGTCAGCTGCGGTCCACTGATGCGTTTTGTTCTCGGCACACTTCGCTTCCTTGATAAACACGGCTGGTTGCCCAAATTCATTACTGACCTTAGCCCCTTCCATGGCACCGCGGTCATCACAAACCTCGCAAGTATCCGCACAAATCACATCTATCATCACGTCTATGATTTTGGTACGATGGGCATGGTCGTTGCCATGGGCAATAACATCGAAACGCCGAAAATGAAGAACGGCGAGCTCGTTTTGCAAAAAGAAATTCCCTTTGGCATCGTCATGGACGAACGTCTTGCTGATGGTCACCGTTATGCGCAGGCTTTTGCTTCCATGCAAAAATATCTAAAAAACCCCGAGCTTCTCGAGGTTGCACCCGAAACTGTCAAAGTAGACTTCGAATTTGAAGGACTTTCCGAACGCTTCAAGAGCGAAAAGACAAAGAAAAAAGAAGCCAAAAAAGCAGAAAAGGCACGCCGCAAAGCGGAAAAGAAAGCGAAAAAAGAAGCAAAATAATCTCTTTTCGGAGGTGAGCACATGTATAAAAAATGGAGAAGGATTACTTTTTGTATGATACTTGCTACTCTTCTGTTCGCGATCGTTGGAAAATTCTCCCGTGATGGCAGTATCGCACAGCTTATTTTCACAATACTTGCGGTCGCACTCCTTTTAGCGGCAAGCATTTTGGAAGGTGTCAAATGTCGTTGCCCCTCTTGTCGAAAATATATCCGCGCAAGGCGTTCTTATGAGTATTGCCCCTATTGCGGCGCGGATCTTGAAGATTAAACACTGAGATCGGCGGTCTGTCTATGTAATGTGCCCCCTGTCAAGTAGACAGACTAAAAAACAAAAAGAATTTACAAATTGAATAGATTCTTTAAACTCCCCCTGCTGCGCAGCAGGGGGAGATTTTCGTCACGCGGCGGTGGCGAAGTAATACTCGCACGGTGTCATGCAACGCAGACGTTTTTGGTAACGGCGAGTATTGTAAAAACGTATATAATTTTCAATAGCAGAAACGAGAGATTCGCGGCTCGTAAACTTTTTAAGGTAGTACATCTCGGACTTTAAGATACCCCACCAGCCCTCCATCGGAGCATTGTCGAGACATCTGCCAACACGAGACATACTCTGGATCATACCCGCATCAACGAGCTTGTTATGAAATGTTCTGCTTGTGTACTGAAATCCTCTGTCGCTGTGGAAGATTGGTTTTGCATCGGGGTAAAGGCTTCTTGCTTCATCAAACATTGTGAAAACCAATTCGTTGTTATTGCTATCGCCTATCGTGTAGGCAATAATACGTCTGTCATAAAGATCAAGTATTGCGGATAGGTAGAGCTTTTTTACTTCTGTACCAACGTAATACTTAAATTCAGTAACATCAGTAAGCCATTTTTCAAACGGAACACTTGCCTTAAAATCTCTGTTTAGAACGTTCTCGGCGGTAATCTCTGGCGTGGATTTGACGTAATCCGTGCGTTTCTTACGGATTACGGATTTAAGACCAAGAATACGCATAATACGGCGTACTCTCTTGACATTTACCTTGTGAGGAAGCTCCTCTATCTTTTCTCGGTTAATGTTAATACACATCTGTCTGTATCCGAGAACTCCGTTGCTTTCTTCGTAAAAGTCCTTTACGTATTCTGTAATCTGTACGTTCAAAAGTTCGCTTTTGCTTGGATTCCTCTTTTTCCGCTTGTAGTAGGAAGATCTATTTAATTTTAATGCAATACACATCTCCTTAATGGAGTAACCCATATGCGTATTCAGAAATTCAATGGCTACGTAGATATGCTCTTGACGCACTCCGGTCAGAGACCACCACCTTTCAGCTCCTGTAGTTTTTTTATGAAAGCGTTCTCAATTTCAAGTTGCCTGTTCTTGGCTTCGAGTATCTTCATTTCAGCCTTAAGCTTTTCAACCTCGCTCATTTCCGTGGCAGGCTTGGTTCTTCCTCGGTTGTCCTTGAGCTTGTCCACTCCGCCTTCCTCATACTTGCGCACCCATCCATACACCTGTTGGTACGACACCTTGTATGTTTCTACTGTCAAACCATAATCCTTGCTGTGCTCAATGCAGA
>JBGVIG010000224.1:0-1482 GCA_045122995.1 Eubacteriales bacterium
GACTGGGAAACCTTCAGAAACGTAGGTGCAGTATTTTACGGCTCCTGCTGGTGCGAAACTTCACTGATCCTCTCCTTTGCGGAGCTTGTGCAATATCCCGAATTTTCTGAATTTTAATTGATCTCTATATAAAGAAAACGCATCTGTCAAGGTGCGTTTTTTGTTGGCAAAATGTGCGCTTTCACATATAACGGCAAGTGAAAGGAGCATTTTTATGAGACTTGATGAGCTTTTCTTGTTATGTATTAACGCGAAGTATGTTCATTTGAAAAATTCTGCGGATTATGTTGTGATAAGAGAAGGAGATATTCTTTATCTTTTCTTTGAACGTTCAAACGGAGAAAAAGATTGGCACACCAACTTGAATTTTCCTGCTAAAGCATACAAAAGAACGGGGAAAACGGTGTGGTATGCGCATCGGGGATTTCTTCGGATATGGAAAACGATCGAACCCTATCTTGAAAAACAGATTGCAGATAAAAGCGTGCGGAAAATAATCGTTGTTGGATATTCTCACGGTGCGGCGATTGCGGTTTTATGTCATGAGTACGTTTGGTATCACCGCCCGGATATTCGCGAGCATTTAGAAGGGTATGGCTTTGGCTGTCCCCGTGTTCTTTGGGGAAGCGCGTCAGATGAATTGCTTCGGCGTTGGGAGAATTTTCTTTTGGTTCGTAACACCAATGACATCGTGACCCATTTACCGCCTGCATTTTTGGGATATTTTCATGTGGGAAAAATTTTGGAGCTTGGTGATCATGAGGAGTATTCCGCGATTGATGCACACCGAGAGGAAAACATATTAAAGGAACTACGCAGATATGAAAAATGAAGGCATGCAAATGAGAAAATTTTTACTTGCATATATCAAAGCGTTATGATATACTGTTTTTGAAATTATGATAATAAGGAGTTTGTTGCAATATGGATAAAAAAATATCTCCTCAGGTAAAAAGAATTTTAGATGAGCGATTCGGACATGATACGTTGATCTCGCTTGCAACGGTCAATGACGGAAAACCCTATGTTCGAACTGTTAACAGCTACTATGAAAACGGTGCTTTTTATGTGATAACGTATGCGCTTTCGCAGAAGATGAAGCAGATTGAACAGAATGCTTCCGTGGCGATTTGCGGCGATTGGTTTGCAGCCCACGGCATCGGTGTTAACATGGGCTATCTTGGCGCGGAGCAAAATCGAGAGATTGCTGCAAAATTGAAAAAAGAATTTGCTTCTTGGTATTCTAATGGACATATCAACGAAAATGATAAAAATACTTGTATTTTGTGTATTCAATTGACAAGCGGTATCCTATTTGATCATGGAACAAAATTTGATGTCGACTTTGGAAATGATAAAAATACGATATAAGCGACTAACAGAGAACGCAAGAAAGGAATTTTACATGATGAAAAAAGATCTGCATCTTATCTGTAATGCGCATATTGACCCCGTTTGGCAGTGGGAATGGGAGGAAGGCGC
>JBGVIG010000225.1:0-2290 GCA_045122995.1 Eubacteriales bacterium
AAGCGATCCGTCCAAAGTGACCACTGTCCAATCGTCATCAAGAACTTTTACGTTCGGCGTACCGATATTGATCATCGGTTCGATCGCGATCGTCATACCGGGATAAAGTCTTGCGCCTCTGCCTGCGGTTCCGAAATTCGGAACTTCAGGATCTTCATGCAGGTCACGCCCAATGCCATGACCGACATACTTACGAACAACCCCATAACCGAGGTTCTCCGCAAACATAGAAACGCTGGAACCAATATCTCCGATGCGATTACCCGCTTTTGCTTTTGCAACGCCCTGGAAAAAGCTTTCCTTGGTCGCTGCGATAAGCTTTGCGGCTTCGTCGCTGATCTTTCCGACACCAAAGGTGTTTGCGCTGTCTCCGTGGTAACCACCGATATATGCGCCAACATCTATTTTCACGATATCGCCTTCCATAAGAATTCTATCCGCACGTGGAATACCGTGGATCACTTCTTGATTGATGCTGATGCAAGCACTGCCGGGAAAACCGCCGTATCCAAGGAACGAAGGTTTTGCACCGCACTTTTCGATATAATTTCGAATGACGGTATCCAACTCTTTGGTACTGACACCCTCTTTTATATGCTCCTGTGCTTTGAGAATCGCCTCACCGGTGATTCTGCCGGCTTTACGCATAATAGCCAACTGTTCGCTGTTTTTAATTTGAACCATAGAAATCAGCCTCTGATGCTTTCTATTGCCGCAATGGTAAGTGCTGTTGTGTCTTCGATTTCTTCCTGACCAACAACGGTCTTCAAAACGCCTTTCGCAGCGTAGAAGTCTTTGAGCGGCTCCGTCTGATCGTGGTAAACCACAAGACGGCTTTTAATAACTTCGGGTTTGTCATCTGCGCGAGTGATAAGTTCGCCATCACATTTGTCGCAAACGCCAGCTTTCTTGGTGGGCTTGTAATCAACGTGGTAAGATGCGCCACATTTGCCGCAGAGTCTGCGTCCGCCGAGTCTGCGAACGATCGCGTCATCTTCTACTTCGATGCTGATTACACCGTCCATCTTGATACCCATATCGTCGAGCGCCTGTGCCTGCGCAACAGTTCTCGGAAATCCATCGAGGATAAATCCGTTTTTGCAATCTTCAGCGACGAGTCTTTCTTTGATGATCCCGATTACAACGTCATCAGGAACGAGAGCACCGCCGTCGATATAGCTTTTTGCCTTCATACCGAGCTCGGTACCGTTTGCCATAGCTTCACGGAGAAGCGCACCTGTAGAAATTGCAGGGAGATTATAGCGTTCGGAAACGACCTCAGCCTGGGTTCCTTTGCCGGCGCCGGGAGCGCCAAGAAACATAAGCTTCATATACGGTCTCCTTTCATTATGATTCTTTATGCGTAGATTCTGTCATGCTTTCTCCATCGGAGATCCGATGGAAAAAGCCTTAAATTTTTAATTAATCGAGGAAGCCCTTGTAATGACGCATGGTCATCTGCGCTTCCATTTCGCGTACTGTTTCGAGGATTACACCAACAACGATGAGAAGAGTGGAACCGCTGAACGAGATAACGTTGAGAAGTCCGCCGGTCACAATGTTGAGGAGAAGCGGGAAACAAGCGATAATGCCAAGGAAGAGCGCACCCATCAAAACAACCTTGTTGAGAACTTTGGTGATGTACTGAGCGGTGGGTCTGCCGGGACGAATGCCGGGGATAGAACCGCCGTTCTGCATCATGTTGTTCGCAACTTCAACGGGGTTGAAGGAGATGGAGATATAGAAGTAAGCAAATGCAATGATCAAGACGAAGAGCAAGATCATGTAAATGATACTGTCTGTCTGGAGCGCATCGTAAACGCCGTACCAGAATGTGCCTTCTTCAGGAGTGAAGAAAGAAATGATGGTAATCGGAAGAGATACGATGGTGCTCGCGAAGATGATCGGCATAACGCCGGACATATTGAGCTTGATCGGGAGATTGGAGCTCTGACCGCCGTACTGTTTTCTGCCAACGGTACGTTTTGCATACTGTACGGGGATTCTTCTTTCAGCATCGGACATGTAGGTAACGAAGATAAGCGAACCAACCATGACAACGATAACAGCAACCCAAAGAACGATCTGAAGCCAGATAGCGGTTTCTTCGATCTGGAGGTTCTGATGGAACTGAACGAAAGTGGAAGGAAGACCAGCTACGATATTTGCAAAAAGGATCATGGAAATACCGTTGCCGATGCCCTGTTCGTCGATTCTTTCACCGAGCCACATAACAAGGCTTGCACCTGCTGTGTAGCAAGCGATGATAACGATCATTGCAAAGTATTTT
>JBGVIG010000226.1:0-1483 GCA_045122995.1 Eubacteriales bacterium
AATGATCGGATAACGTGCCTTGTACTTTTCCGACGGTAATATCACTAATGTGATGAGAACGCATCAAGCGAACGACCGTATCATAGCCGCTGAAGCCGGAATGCGTTGGCGTTTTATCGTATTTGGCAAATGCACTTTTTACCTTTGCAGAGGCGATTCCCGAAAAAATCAAACAAACGATGATCGCCATCATAAACCATAAATAATCTTGTAAATACATTTTTGATTCTTCCTTTTTTTATTTAGTATTTCTTAATTTTGAGGATTTAATCTCAAAAACGAAAAAACAAAATCAAGCAGCGAGAATGATCGGTCTTGCGTAAAGGTCGTAAGAGTTAAATTCTCTTGCCGCTTTTTCTTTTTTACGATAGCAGAAAAATTTATGCGTCTTCGCCAAGACCGAAATACATCTGCTCCCAAATTCTGTTTTCTGTCAAGGTTTCCCCCACGGTATCCCCTTCAAAGCGTTTCAACATAATTATTGATCTCATTATCGAAGTCGGCGCGACCACGATCGTTTATCCATCTTTTGAATTTGAATAAACAGCTCAACCGTATTCGTAAGCCTAAAAACTTAAAATAATAAAAAACCGAAGATTTTCTTCGGTTTTTACTGTAATCATGATTTCTCGTTTTATCAACACAAATTATGCTTCAACGTATGCGTAGATCAACTTCAAGGTATTTTCAATGCCTTTGACATGTGTGCGCTCATAGCTGTGGGAGGCGAAGACACCGGGACCGATCAGTGCATGGCGCGCGTCAAGACCGCTACGCATTGCCGCACCTGCATCGGAGCCGTAGCTGGGATAAATATCTGCGGCGTAATCAAGCTGATGTTCTTCCGCGAGTTCGATCAGCTTGGAGGTCATTTCATAATTATAAGGACCGCCGGAATCCTTGCAGCAGATGGAAACCATCGTTTCGTCGCATGCAAGATCGTTACCGACGCAACCCATATCCACTGCTAAGATCTCTTCAAAATGACTGTGTGTCAGCGGTGCTGCGCCGTGACCGACCTCTTCATGGACGGTGAACATAATGTCGACCGCGCGGGAGGGCACAACGTCCCCTACCTTGATCGCTTTTGCCAATGCCATGAGAATGCCGCTCGAAGCTTTATCGTCGAGATGACGGCTCTTCAAAAAACCGCTTGCGGTCAGTTGCACGCGAGGATCCCAGCTGATAAAGCAGCCGGTACCGATACCAAGGGCTTTCACGTCGGCAGCGTTTTTCACAAGCTCATCTAATACGATTTCCATGGTGTCTTCACTACGCTCTTTGTTTCCCGAGCCGGGGAAAACATGCTGGGAAGCGAAGGTCGTTTGTACTGTGCCGGAATAGGTGCGCCCGTCACGGGTGTGAACAAGACAATTTTCCGTTTCTATCGTTGCGTCTTGATAACCGCCGATATGCGTATACCGAAGGGTGCCGTTTCCCTTGATCGAACGAACCATAGCGCCGAGGGTATCCACGTGTGCGG
>JBGVIG010000227.1:0-2533 GCA_045122995.1 Eubacteriales bacterium
ATATAGGAATATTCATTCTCGGAAATCTGCATAATATAAAATGAAGTGTTTTCATCAATGGGATATTCGAGCTGCGGCACCATCGGCATGGGGATCATATAAAAATATTTTTCGGGAATATCCGCAAAACGGAGATCTTCTCCTTTTTCCGAAAGGAGCGTATAAAGCGCGTCAAGCGTCAGGTCCTCGCTGAACATGATGTCCTTTTCCCCTGCTGTCGTTTCTTCCGTATTTCCCTGTGTAGAGCAGGAAGCCATAACGGCAAGAAGTCCCACAAGCAAAATACTTGCTAAAATTTTTCGAAACATTTTGATAACCTTCCTTTTCATATTTTCTCTCATTATTTTACCAAAGCCTTTTTCGTTTGTCAACATCACCACTATTATAATGAATAAGGAGAATCCGTATGTACGGCAAAAACAAGATTCACGCAAAAAAGCACAACAAAAACGAACATTTAGATGACATCTTTTTTCTGACAGGCGCCGCATCTGCCAACGACTGCACAGGAATCACGCCTCTCGTTCCCGATAGCGGCTACGAAGCGGAATCCTATTTTGACATCATCGACGTCCCTGTGACAGCAAAAGACGGTGCAGAAAAGTTCAAAGACATTCCCTAATATTTCCAGAAAAGTATTTTCGTGAAAAGATCGCAAAGCCACCGGTTTTGCGATCTTTTTCTTGTTTTTACAACATTTTACCCCTTATCGAAAAAGGTAAATTTACATAAAAATTCCTTTCATTAAATTTTTTGGAAATTTTTACATTAAATTGTAAAAAGGTATTGTCAAAATCAGAAATCTATGATATAATATAGTCGTAAAAACTTTTGGTATATCCAAAGAGCATACGTCAACGCTTGATAAAAACAAAGGAGGTCGGCTGTAATGACAGAAAAGAAAAAGCGTTTTTCAAAAGCTCACGGAGTACTGGTGATCGGTATTCTCGCCGCCATTTCATTGGTTATTTTAACACTTGTGCTCTTTTATGGCGAACATGCCGACGCCAACAAGTGCTCTCCTTGGTGCTTCGGCATATGTCCATGGTGTTGGCTCATCGTAGATATCGTGGCAATTTTGATATTCGGTATCGGCCCCATCTTCATTATCATGGATAAAAAAGAAGAAGAAAAAGTAGCAGAGCCCGTGCAGGAAGAAAAGACAGAACACCCCCGTCACCCCCACTTCCATTTCCCTCATCTCCATCTTCCCCGTGTTAGCCATTCCGGTGCACACTCCCACCACAAAAAGGTTAAGCACGGCAAGCAGTATGATGCGACAGTCAGTCTGGAAGTATTGATGGGTGCATTCTCCGAAAATGAAAGAGTGACACTCTCCGTCCTCAAGTCCAAGGGCATTGTAAATGCCAAAGCAAAAGGCTACAAGGTTCTCATTCAGAACAACGAAACCTTGGATCGTCCCCTCACCATCTACGCGAGCTCCTTCTCCGAACAGGCAAAAGCAGCGATCATTGCCGCTGGCGGCAAAGCAATAAAAACACACGCTTAATAAATACATAAAAAGAGAGCGGCACATCAGTACCGCTCTCTTTTTATATTTTGATTATATATTTGGAGAGATCCAAACTTGTTTGCAACCTTCAGGGGCGTTACAGGTTATATCAATCGCGCCATCTTCGTTTTTCTTCCATTCAACGAAAATTCTGCCTTTCGGCGTGGGAACAGAACCTTTGGCAAAGTCAAGGCCTGCCGTTTTCGGATGCACGATAAATTCTTCAAAGCCGGGTTTGACGGGTTTCACACCCAAGATGTCTGTCATCGCGAAAATCGCAGGACCCGCCGACCAAGCGTGCGCAATACTTCTGGTCCATTCCTTACCCTTTTTGAAGGTTTCAAGACAAGTTGTGAGTCCCGAATCAAGGAATTCACCCCATGCGCTTTTCTGTGCTTCCATCGCGAGCGCATCGTAGCCGAATTTATAGAGTGTTTTCAAAGCAAAGAACATGAAGAACGGCGAACCGATATGAACGTAACCGCCCGGTGCTTCCTCTTCGGAAGGCGCCCCTGTCGTTCTGTTCGCAGGTGTTCCCGAAACGTAAAGTCCCGTTTTCATATTATCAAGAAGGAATCGCATCGCCGCGTCGCGTCTTTCTTCCGGAACGATATTGTAAAGAAGCGCCATCGTGTTGGACTGCACGCTGATGCGCCCTTTCGAGAGATAATCTTCATAAGAAAGCTTTGCCATGCCCCTCTCGTCCATATAAGCGAGATAGCGCTCATACGCATACGCATCGCGCACCGTATCCACGTAAGCTTTTTTCTCATCGTCCCAGCAATATTTGTTCACCGCATCGCGGTAAGCGATCTGCATTTCACGATAATGCGCGGCAAGCTCATGCTCACCGAGGATTTCCGCCATCTCCGAAGCTTTACCGAAGCAATACGAAAGCATCGCGTTGTTCGCTGTCACCTCTCCATAGAAATCAAGGTCATTGTTTGCCCATTCGATGAGATTCCATGCGCCTTGCATATCGAAAAGCCCACGGGAATCCGTCATTTTTTCGCATCTCGC
>JBGVIG010000228.1:0-1167 GCA_045122995.1 Eubacteriales bacterium
TTTGTGAGGTCATCGAATATCATGTGGAAGATCCTACGTATTTAGAAAGACTGGGGGATTCCTTTGGCGATTCTTTTGTGAATTTCGCAGAGGTTTTGGGTGAAGCATTGATCATCTTCATTTGGATTTTGCCGTTTCTTCTTGTAAGCGGTGTGATCGCTGCTATTGCCGTTACCATTTCTTTGAAAAAAGGGAAGAACAAGAAAAATAATGATGTCAAAGACGAAAATGAAAAATAAGCGCCTTTGATGTTGACAAAGCGCACGGGGCATTATTTGCTTACGTGCGCTTTTCTTTGATAAGGAGGTTTTTAACATGATTATCGATGGTTACATAACAGATAAAAACAGAGCCCCCGTTGAGGGAGCCAGCGTGGAAATCAAAGGCGAAAATTTTTATACCGTTTATGAAACGCAAAGTGATGAAAACGGACACTATTTATTCGATATTCCAAGCGGAAAGTATCCATTTCTTATCGCGGTGAAGGATTACGGTGTGAAAAATCTAGAATATTGGTGTCACAATATCATGCTTACCGAAGATATGTCTTTGAACATTTCTTTTGATAAGCTGGAGATTTATGGTTTGCACGCATTTACCATTAAGGGCGCATATCCTGCCTTGATGATTTATTTCCGTCCGATGAGTCTTGAAAAGTTTCAGCGCGGAGAAAAGGATATTGTGCCCGAGATCGAACGTATCAAAATTACACTTGATGGCAAAGAACTGCCGATCCTCGTGAAAAACCGTGTGATGGAATCGATTGGAGAAGGCTCTTTGACTGCATACTTGATTCAAGCAGAGCGCATCGGCGATAAAGGCGCATGGCATCGACTTGACGTGGAAATTTGGGACGAAAACGATAATTTCGGCATGGCAACACTCTTTTCTGATAAATAAAAAAGCAAGGATTTTAATCCTTGCTTTTTTATTATTGAATGATTTTGAAACCTTCTTTGGTGAGTTCTTCTTTGATTTTTTCGATCTGAGCGAAATCACGGGTTTCCATGCTGACACGCAGATAGCAGCTTGAGATCGCCATGTTGGGATCGGAACGCTCATGGCGAACGCCGACAACATTAGCGCCGCAGCGAGAAATGATCTCACTAACGCCAACGAGCTGACCGGGCTTGTCTTCCAATGCAACGACGAGCGTTGTATTTCTGC
>JBGVIG010000229.1:0-3153 GCA_045122995.1 Eubacteriales bacterium
GCCGTTTTCGGTGAGTGCTATGTAATCCGTTTCGGGTTGGTTCGCAGTACCCTGCTTTTTCGCGTTAAGACAAGCGAAAAGATCAGGAATCGCGATCTTTTTCGGACAGCCGTCTGTGCAATAGCGGCAAGCGGTACAAGCCACAAGCGCCTGCATACGAATCATCTCGCGAACCTGTTCTGCGATTTCATATTCTTTCTCGGAGAAAGGAACAAAATCTTTCATAAAGCTGATGTTGTCCTGCATCTGCGCCATATTGCTCATACCGGAAAGAACCATCTCCACGCCGGGCGCACTTGCGGCAAAACGGATCGCATAAGAAGCGTTGCTTCCTGTGCCAACGGTATTCCAAAGCGCGGTACCTGCTTCGGGAAGATTGATCAAGCTACCACCTTTGACAGGCTCCATGATCCAGACGGGTTTACCGTGTTTGTTGCAAACATCAAGGCATTTGCGGCTCTGTACGGTCACGTCATCGTAATCAAGGTAGTTGAACTGGATCTGTACAAATTCCATTTCCGGATTTTCTGTGAGAATCTTATCCAGCACCTCTGCGCTGTCATGGAAAGAAAGACCAACGTGACGGATCTTACCCTCTTTTTTGAGGTCAAGCGCGGTTTCATAAGCACGGCAAGTCTTATATTTTTCATAGTATCTGGCATTCTGTGCATGCATCAGATAAAAATCAAAGTATTCCACACCGCAAAGTGCAAGCTGACTTTCAAAAAACGGACGGATATCTTCTTCTTTTTCAAAATAATTGAAAGAGAGCTTATCCGCAAGAAGATATTCTTCTCTTGCATGACGAGAGGTAAGGCAAGCTTTGAGCGCAGGCTCACTCTTACCTTTTACATACATATGCGCAGTATCAAAATAATTGAACCCGGCATCGATAAAAGTATCGATCATTTCAGAGAATTCCGCTTCGTTCACTTCACCGTTTTCGAGAAGCGGCAAGCGCATACAGCCGAAGCCGAAATTCTTTTTGATCTCAGGAAAATGGGACATTTTTCGTTCCTCCTTATTTATGCTTTAATATCGTTTACTTCATCAAGCCAAGCCGTTGCCATCGCGTCGCTAGGCATACGCCAGTCGCCGCGCGGAGAAAGTGCCACAGAACCGACCTTGGGACCATCCGGCACACAAGAACGCTTGAACTGCTGGGTAAAGAAGCGCCAATAGAATTTTTTCTGCCATTTCAAAACGGTTTCACCATCAAATTCACCCGCAAACGCGCATTTTGCCACCCGGAAAAGTTTTTTCGGTGAATAACCATCATGGATCGTATGATAAAGGAAGAAGTCATGAAGGTCATAAGGGCCGACAATATCCTCAGTGATCTGTGCGATCTCACCGTCCTTGGCAGGAAGGAGCTCAGGGCTGACAGGGGTATCCAAAATATCAAGAAGTGACTTTTGCGCATCGCCGCCTGTTTTGCTGGCAAAATATCTGACAAGATAACGCACAAGTGTTTTGGGAACGTCCGCGTTTACCCCGTACATGGACATATGGTCGCCGTTATAGGTTGCCCAACCAAGAGCCACTTCGGAAAGGTCGCCCGTACCGACAACAAGACCGCCCGTTTGGTTTGCGATGTCCATCAGCACCTGTGTACGTTCACGCGCCTGCGCATTTTCAAAGGTAACGTCATGCACGTTTTCATCGTGACCGATATCCTCAAAATGCACGCCTACAGCACGCTTAATATCCACAGTCATGACCGTAGCACCGAGTGCTTCCGCAAGCATCACAGCGTTGCTCTTGGTTCTCACTGTCGTACCAAAGCAAGGCATCGTGACAGCAACGATGTCTTTTCTGTCACGTCCAAGAAGGTCCATCGCGCGCGCCGCAATGAGAAGCGCCAAGGTGGAATCCAAGCCACCGGAAATACCGATCACGGCAGTTTTTGCATAAGAATGCGCAATTCTCTTTTTGAGACCGTATGCTTGAATATTAACGATATTTTCTGCACGTTCAAAATCATTTTCATCAGCGGGAAGGAAGGGACGCTTCGAGAGCTTCGGTGTTTCGGTTTCCTTCATAGAAAGATCGAAGAAGGTGCTGCGATCATAATCAAGAGAATCCCCAGCCGGGAACGTATTTTTCTTCATGCGTCTATCCGAAAGCGCAAAAACGTCGATAACTGCAGTCTGCATACCCTCATCAAAGGGCTTTCTTTCCGAAAGGATATGACCGTTTTCCGCGATGATGCTGTGTCCTGCGAAAACGCCGTCCGTGGTGGATTCCGCACTGCCTGCATTCGCATAGATGTATGCACCGCAGAGCTTTGCGGACTGCGCGGACACGAGCGCACGTCTTTTTGCCGCTCTGCCGACGATTTCCGCGTTTGCAGAAAGGTTCACGATCACCGTGGCGCCTGCCGCTGCATGAGAAAGAGAAGGCGGATTGATCGTCCAGAGATCTTCACCGATCTCGCAAGCAACGACACATTCGGGCATGCCTTCCGCATGAAAAAGCTGTTTTGCGCTGACAACGGTATACTGTCCGCAGATCTCGATGCCCTCGCCGTGAGCATCAGGATCGTCTGCATGGAAGACGCGCGCCTCATAGGATTCGCCGTAATTGGCAAGATGCGTTTTCGGCACGATGCCAAGCACCTTACCGTCAGAGATGGCAACGGCACAGTTATAGAGCTTGCCGTTTCTGCGGATCGGCGCACCGATAAAGGTGAGCATTTTTTTGCCTTTTGTCGCCTTCGCAATGGTTTTCACAGCCACAAGTGCCGCATCAATGAGCGGTCTGTGTAAAAAAAGATCGCCGCAGGTATAGCCCGTCACGCAAAGCTCAGGGAAAACAAGGATCGCAACATCCTTTTTTTCCGCTTCCTCAATAGCAAAAATGATTTGCTCGGCATTATACACGGTGTCTGCCACGCGAAGATCGGGCGTCATAGTCGCAACTTTCAGAAATCCGTCTTTCATAATAATCTCCATTCCGCCACCTTACGGCAGCACAAATAAAATTCGAAATCACATGACCGCAACGTTTGCGGAAAAATAGGTTCTGTATCCCTAAAAATCATATTTACTCTTTTATTTTACGCCTATTGGATAAAAAATGCAAGAAAATCTTTCTCTTTTCTAAAAGAATTTTACAAAATCTTATTGAAATATTTTCGAAAATAGGATATAC
>JBGVIG010000230.1:0-2232 GCA_045122995.1 Eubacteriales bacterium
TCCCGTTCTAACCGTAAAGACGATGGCGAAGATTGCAGAAGAAGCCGAACGCAATATTGACTATGAGGCGCTTTTTCGTACCCATAAATTTATCATCAAGAATGCATCTGATGCTATTTCTCATGCGACTTGCGGCATGGCAGTGGATATCAATGCAAAGGTTATCGTTGTTTGTACCATGTCGGGTATGACTGCACGCATGGTTTCCCGTTTCCGTGCGCCTACTGATATCATCGGTATGACCACTGATGAAAAGGTATGGCGTAAGCTTGCTCTTTCTTGGGGTGTGACACCTATGATGTCGGAGGAGTTTTATTCCACAGATGTTCTTTTCTATCACGCGGTCAACAATGCCAAGCGTGAACTTAATCTTGGCAGAGGTGATAAGATCGTCATTACCGGCGGTTCCACCAATGGTAAATCGGGTACCACAAACCTTATTAAGGTTGAAACGGTATAATAAAAATATTAAATAAATATCTAAAAGCCTTCTCGTTTTGAGAAGGCTTTTTTGTACTATAGGAAATATTCAAAATTAACTTCGCCGTTTTGTTGTGCTTGGAGGTGATGAAAAGTAAGGTAGGTGAGCACTTGGTAGCGGCGACACGTCACTTTTTTGTTCTTAAAAAATTATTATTTGCGTATTTATGAGTAAGATATAGATGTTTCAAATGTAAAAAAATGTCGATTTTTTAAAATAGTTTAAAAAACATTCATGAAATATGTCGGATTGTATGTTATAATTAATTAAATAATGATATTTTCAAAATCCAGAAAATAAAGAGGTGCAAAATGATTACATATCGTACCGGTATAGATATTGGTTCCACCACCGTTAAGATGGTGATCTTGGACAAGGCGGGAAAGATCCTTTTTGGAGAATATCGCCGCCATCATGCACACACACAGGAAACATTTGCAGCCCTTCTCAAGGAAGCAAAGGAACAGCTTGGAGATTGCAGACTTATGGTGAAGATCACGGGTTCCGGATCCATGAATCTTGGTAAAGCACTTGGTATCGCATTCGTGCAGGAAGTGGTTGCCGTTGCTTCTGCTTTGCAGTTTGTTGCGCCGCAAACGGATGTTGCCATTGAGCTTGGTGGCGAAGATGCAAAGATCATTTATTTTAAGGGCGGTCTGGAAGAACGTATGAATGGCGTATGTGCAGGCGGCACAGGCTCCTTTATCGACCAAATGGCGTCCCTTTTGCAGACAGACGCTACAGGACTCAATCGTGAGGCAGAAAATTATAAAGAAATCTATCCCATCGCGGCGCGCTGCGGCGTCTTCGCGAAAACGGATATTCAACCGCTCATCAACGAGGGCGCAACACGCCCCGATCTTGCCGCTTCCATTTTTCAAGCGGTGGTCAATCAGACGATATCGGGACTTGCTTGCGGCAAACCGATCCGCGGTTGTGTGGCATTTCTCGGCGGACCGCTCCACTTTTTGCCTGAACTGAAAAAGGCGTTTATCCGCACATTGAAGCTGACGCCCGAAAACATCGTCGATCCCGAAAACTCGCATCTTTTTGCGGCGATGGGCGCGGCGTTGGAGTCGGAAGGCTATGGCGTGATGATCGGTGAACTTACCGAAAGATTGGAAAAAGGCGTGAAAATGGCGTTCGAGCTCAAGCGCCTCGATCCGCTTTTTGCAAATCAAGAAGAGTATGATGCTTTTTGTGAGCGCCATGAAAAAGCAAAAGTGAAAAAAGGCGATCTCGAAACCTATTCGGGAAATTGCTTCCTTGGCATTGACGCCGGCTCCACAACGACGAAAATGGCGCTTGTCGGTGAGAGCGGAGAACTTCTTTATTCCTTTTATTCGGGCAACGAAGGCTCTCCCATTCAAACGGCAATGCGTGCGATCGCGGAGCTTGGAAACCGCATGCCGCCTTCCGCGCGCATCGCTCGTTCCTGTTCCACAGGTTATGGTGAAACGCTTTTGAAATCCGCATTCTGCCTCGACGAAGGGGAAGTGGAAACCATTGCGCACTGTACCGCTGCGGCATTCTTTGAACCCGATGTGGATTGTGTGCTGGATATCGGCGGACAAGACATGAAGTGTATCAAGATCCGCAATCATTCTGTGGACAACATTCTTCTTAACGAGGCTTGCTCCTCAGGGTGCGGCTCGTTTATTGAAAACTTTGCCAATTCTCTTAGCTATAAAGTAAAAGATTTCGCAAAAGAAGCGCTTTTTGCGGAAAATCCCATCGACCTTGGCACACGT
>JBGVIG010000231.1:0-2281 GCA_045122995.1 Eubacteriales bacterium
TAATATAAAAATCAGGTGAACTGCGAGTTATAAAGCGTGCTGTAGAAGCCGCCCTGCTTCATCAGTTCATCGTGGTTGCCTTGTTCGGTGATCTTACCATTTTGCAAAACGAGAATGAGATCAGCGTTTTGAATGGTGGAAAGACGATGTGCGATGACAAAGCAAGTGCGTCCTGCCATCAGTTCATTCATGGCTTCCTGAATTTTGATCTCTGTGCGCGAGTCAACGTTCGAGGTTGCTTCGTCCAGGATCAGCATCGGGGAATCGGAGAGCATTGCACGCGCGATGGTGATCAGCTGACGCTGACCTTTGGAGATATTGATGCCTTCATCGGAAAGAATCGTGTCGTAACCGTCGGGCAAATGCTCGATATAAGAGTCAATGCGTGCGGCTTTTGCGGCTGCTTTGACTTCTTCCATGGTGGCATTTTCTTTGCCGTAGACGATATTATCATAAATCGTGCCGTGGAAAAGCCATGTATCTTGAAGCACCATCGTGTAAGCGCGGCGCAGAGAATCGCGTTTGATATCACGAATTTCAGCATCTTCTACGAAAATCTTGCCGTCGTTGACGTCATAAAAACGCATGAGCAGGTTGATGATCGTCGTTTTGCCGGCACCCGTGGGGCCGACGATGGCGATAGTCTTGCCGGGCTTGGCATGAACGGAAACACCGTGAAGGATCGTTTTTTCGGGGGTGTAACCAAAAACAACGTCTTCAAATTTCACATCACCGGAAACTTCAGAAAGCGCGATCGCATCGGGCTTGTCCTTGCATTCAGGCTCTTCATCAAGAACGCGGAAAACACGTTCCGCCGCAGAAAACGCAGACTGGAATTCATGCAAAATGTTAGCAAATTCGTTGATGGGACCTGCGAATTTACGAGAATATTGCACGAACTGGGATACACCGCCAAGGGTGATGAAAAACATGGAGTATTCAAGTGTACCGTCGGGAAGAACGGTCGTGAAATTGCCGTTTTGCGAGTACATATAAAGAATACCGCCGAGGATCATGACAAGAGAAATAGAAAGATTATTGATGAAGTTTACAGAGGGACCAAGGGTTGCACCATAATATTCGGCATTGTAGTATGCGTCCATGGCATCTTTGTTTCTCTCGTCAAATCTTCTGCCGATCTCTTTTTCACGATGATAGCTCTGGATCGTTCTGCAGCCGGAGATCATTTCTTCCGCATAGCCGTTCAGCTCACCGAGCTTACGGGAACGCTTGGAGAAAAGGGGACGAACTTTTTTCGAGCGATATTTTGTGAAAAGAATGGAAGCAGGAACGGTGATCACAAAGACAAGTATCATCGGCTTCGAGATCTGCCACATGAAGATAAGAGAACCGATAACGGTGTAAAGACTTGTCATAACTTGCACGAGGTCGTGGGAAAGAGAAGCGTTAACGGTATCGATGTCATAGGAGATACGGCTGATGATATCGCCTGTGGCATGCGTATCAAAATAGCTGACGGGCAGAGAAGTGAGCTTTGTGAAAAGCTGTTTGCGCATACGGTAAACGATGCGTTGGCTGAAGCGGATCATCAGCACTGCTAAGAGATATGCCATCACGGCAGAAGTCGCATAGCAGATCAACATTTTAATGATGTTTTCCCATACAACAGGGAAATTTACGCCATTTGCGTCCGCAATCGCGTCGATGGCGTTACCCGAATAACGGGGCCCCATCAAAGAAAGCTGATTGGAGAGCAATGTCAGAAGAATGGCACATAAGAAAAGCGGCCATTCTTTTAATACGTAACCGACAAGGCGGCGGAAAATTTTTCCCGTGGTCTTTCGGTCGAGTTTTTGATTTTCCCCGTGTTTATTGGGATTATCATTCATTCTGGGATCACGAAATCCTCTATTCAACGATGGCACCTCCCATCTGCGATTCACTGATTTCACGGTATTCGGGACAGGTTTCCATGAGCGCATCATGTTTACCTGCACCGATGATCTTGCCCTCGTCCAAAACAAGGATAAGATCGGAGTCTTTTACGGAGCAGACACGCTGTGCAACGGTGATGACCGTTGTTCCGGAAAGATTTTCCTTCAACGCGCGTCTGAGATTTGCGTCTGTTTTATAGTCCAGCGCAGAAGAGCTATCGTCAAGGATCAAAATTTCCGGTTTTGCAGCGATGGCACGGGAGATCAAAAGACGCTGTTTTTGACCGCCGGAAATATTGGTTGCTTTCTGAGAAAGTATGTGATTATAGCCTTCGGGGAATGCACAAATAAAATCGTTTGCCTGCGCGATCTTTGCTGCGGCAACG
>JBGVIG010000232.1:0-2102 GCA_045122995.1 Eubacteriales bacterium
AAAGAACTGATTGCGCTTTATGCCGAGCGTTTGCGCCGTCCAGGACACGCATTTTCGCCCGATGATGAAATGCAAAGGGAATTTGAATCCACCTTCGAATATGAGGAAACCGATGCACAGCTGATCGCAGTCAACGACATCAAAAATGACATGGAGAAAAAGGTTCCCATGGACAGACTTCTTTGTGGTGACGTTGGTTTTGGCAAAACAGAGGTTGCACTTCGTGCGGCATTCAAGGCAGTCATGGATTCCAAGCAGGTGGCAATTCTTGTTCCGACGACGATCCTTGCGATGCAGCATTACAATACGATCACTTCTCGTATGCGTGGTTTCCCGATCAAGATCTCGTTCGTTTCGCGCTTCAAGTCGAACTCCGAGCAGGACGCGACCTTGCGTGCGCTCAAGCGTGGTGATATTGATATTATCGTTGGCACGCATCGCTTGCTCTCGCAGGACGTCCAGTTCCGCGATCTTGGCCTTGTCATTATTGACGAAGAACAGCGTTTCGGTGTTGCGCATAAAGAAAAGCTGAAGCAGCTTTCCAAGAACGTAGATGTTCTTACTTTGACGGCAACGCCGATCCCGCGTACGCTCAACATGGCGATGACGTCTATTCGCGATATGTCCGTGCTGGACGAAGCACCGGGTGAAAGACTCCCCGTACAGACCTACGTTCTGGAGCACGATGACGTAGTGATCCATGAAGCGATCCGCCGCGAGCTTCACCGAGGTGGTCAGGTCTTCTATCTTTACAACAAGGTGGAAACCATTCGAGAGAAGACGGCGAAATTGCAACGCCAATTCCCCGATGTGATCATCCGCTTTGCACACGGACAAATGGACAAAACGGAGCTTTCCGACATCTGGCAAGAGCTTGTGGACGGCGAGATCGATATTCTTGTTTGCACGACGATCATCGAAACGGGTGTGGACGTTCCCAACGCCAATACGCTTATCATTGAAAATGCGGATCGCATGGGGCTTTCTCAGCTTCATCAGATCCGAGGTCGCGTCGGACGTTCCACAAGACGTGCGTATGCATATTTCACTTATCCCGTGGGAAAAGTTCTCACAGATATATCCGCAAAACGCTTGCAAGCGCTCCGCGATTTCACGGAATTTGGCTCCGGCTTTAAGATCGCGCTTCGTGACCTTGAGATCCGAGGAGCGGGTGATGTGCTCGGTTCCCGTCAGCATGGTCACATGGAGAGCGTTGGTTACGATATGTATCTGAAGATATTAAACGATGCCGTTCTGGAAGAGAAGGGCATCAAGCCGAAAGAAAAAACGGAATGTGTCATCAACATTGGCAGAGATTCCTATATTCCCGAAAGTTATATTCCTGCTGCGGCACAGCGTATCGATATTTATAAAAAGATCGCTGCGATCACGTCAAGCGCGGACGTAGACGATATTGCAGATGAGCTTCTCGACCGTTACGGTGATCTTCCGAATTCGGTGGAAACGCTTCTTTCTATTGCACTTGTGCGTGCGATGGCTTGTGAATGTGAATTTTTGCAGATCGATCAGAAACAGAACGACGTTCTTATCTATCCGAAGGATCTCGACGTGCTTGCGTGGTCTTCGCTTGGGGACGATTATCCCGGAAGAATCATCATTAAGCCGTCCGACAGAACGCATATTTTGTGCCGTGGACGTCCCGGAGAGCCGATTTTCACCTTCCTTGACAATTTGTTAAAAAAATATATACAAATAAAATCAAAAAAAGTGTAGATTTTTTCCTCAGAACCATGTATAATATATTAAATGAAAATCAAAATTACAGAAAAAGTGATTTTCGACGTTAAAAATCAAAAGGAGAATAACATGAAAACCAGAAATCTCATTTTCAAGCTGATCGCCACCGTGCTCGCTGTATGCTTTATGACAGGCGTACTCGCTTCCTGCGGCGCTTCCGGTGAAGCAGCAATGACACTCACAAAAGACGGTAAGACCTATACCGTCACAGAAGAAGAGCTTGATCTTCTTATGAAAGTAAAGAAACTCGACTACTGCTGCCAGATGCTCGTTCGCAAAAGCGTTGATACCCCCAATCTTTGGGCAAGAAAAGTAGACGATACAGACGAAAACAGCCAGACTTT
>JBGVIG010000233.1:0-6534 GCA_045122995.1 Eubacteriales bacterium
CTTAAATTCATATCTCATCTCGATCTGAACCGCACGATAAAATCTGCATTTTTGCGTTCCAAGCTTCCGATCTGGTATACGATGGGATATAATCCTCACCCGAAAACCGTTTTCTCCCTTCCGCTTTCCGTAGGTACGGCAAGCCTTTGTGAATTTATGGATTTTGCCATTGTGGCACCTGTTTCGGGAGAGGTGATTTGCGAAACACTCAACAGTGTATTCCCCGAAGGTCTTCACGCTATCGAAGCGTATACGCCTGATTCCAAATTCCATGATATCGGCTGGGCGGATTATGAGATCCGCATGGAGATCGCTGATGCCAAAGAAGCTGTGGAAAAGGTAAAAGCGGCACTTTCCGGTGAGATCGTGATCGAAAAAACCACCAAGATCGGCACGAGAACGCTTGAGATCAGTCCTTTTGTGAAGGTTCTTTGTGTGAAAGAAGATGATGGCGAGCTGGTGCTTTCGCTTCGACTTTGCTCGGACGATGCGAATTTTATCAATCCGAAATATATCATTGATTTTATTACCGAAAAGACCGGCGTTCTCACAGAAAAAGATGATTACACCGTTTGTCGTACGGCAGTTTACAAAACGGACGGCGAAACTCCTTTTCGCTAATAACTATTGCAAAACGTAAGTCTTTATGATATGATGATGGTGTATTAACAAGTGAACACAAAGGAGTGATTGACATGGCAAAAAAACAACAGGACGAGAAAATGGAACTTCTTTTCAAAGCGATTCTCACCTTGCAGACGGTGGAAGAATGCTATGATTTTTTCGGAGATCTCTGCACAAAAACAGAACTTCGAGAAATGTCTAAGCGAATGTTCGCGGCAAAACAGATTTTTGAAGGTGCAAAATATGCGGAGATCGTGGAAAAAACAGGGCTCAGCACCGCGACGATCACCCGTGTCAACGGTTGCCTCAGAGATGGTAACGATGGCTACGTGAACGCGCTTTTGCGTCTTGTGGAAGAAGAAAATCAATAAGGAAAGGGAATTTTAATGATGAAAAAAACAGCAATCGTGACCGGTGCTTCCCGTGGCATCGGAAGAGCAATTTCCTTGAAGCTCGCCTCTGCAGGTTTTACTGTAATCGCGGCAGCGAGAGCAAATGCTGAAAAGGCTGCGGATTACATCGCGGAGCTGCAAGCGCTTTCCCCCGACTCCATTTATGTTCCGACAGATATTTCCATTGATGCAGACCGAAAGAATCTTGTGGATACTGCTATCGAGAAATTCGGTAAGATTGATATCCTTGTTAACAATGCGGGCGTGGCGCCGCTAGAAAGAAAGGATATTCTCGAAATGAGCGAGGAGAGCATGGATAGACTCCTCGGTATCAACCTCAAAGGTACCTTTTTCCTCACACAGTATGTGGCAAACAAAATGATTGCGGGCGGTTTTGGCGATATGATCGTCAACGTCACCTCGATGTCTGCCTATACCGCGAGCATCAGCCGCGGGGAATACTGCATCTCAAAAGCAGGTCTTGCGATGGCAACCGATCTTTTCGCTGTTCGTCTTGCGGAATACGGCATCAACGTATATGAGATCCGTCCGGGCATTATCCGCACAGATATGACCTCTACCGTTTCCGCTAAATACGAAGCACTGATCGCGGACGGTCTTCTCCCGATCGCACGTATGGGCGAACCTGAAGATATCGCAAACGCTGTTTTCGCACTCGCAAGCGGACTGCTCAAATATTCCACGGGTGAAGTGCTGAACATCGACGGTGGCTTCCATCTGCGCACGCTTTAACGGAGAAAACTATGGATTTTATAACGATCGGCGGAATGAAGATTCCGCACTACAGAAAAAAAGCCGTCATCGTCGGCACCGGTGCGGCAGGCTACAATGCTGCAGATTCTCTTTTTGATCTCGGTGTTACGGATATTGCCATCGTGACCGAGGGTAAAATGATGGGAACTTCCCGCAATACAGGCTCGGATAAACAGACGTTTTATAAGCTTAACCTTGCAGGTGGTGTTCCCGACAGCGTTTATGATATGGCAAGATCATTGATGCGCGGCGGTTCTATGCATGGCGACATTGCTTTGACAGATGCCGCACTTTCTGCCAGAGGCTTTTTTAAGCTTGTGGGACTTGGCGTGCCGTTTCCGATGAATGATTACGGTGAATACGTCGGCTATAAGACCGACCATGATGAAACTACAAGAGCAACCTCCTGTGGTCCTCTCACCTCGAAATTCATGACCGAAGCACTGGAACGTACGGTGACTGCCAAGGGCATCGAGATTCTTGACCGTCATCGTGTGGTAAAAATCCTCACGGAAAAGGGAAGAGCTATCGGTCTTTTGACACTTTCTCCCGATGCCGCTTGTGAAGAAAATCCGCTTGGCATTTCTCTGATCACAGCAGGCGACATCGTTTATGCGGTTGGTGGTCCCTCCGCGATCTACGCGGATACCGTTTATCCGCCGAGCCAGACGGCGGCACTTGGCATTGCTTTTGAAGCAGGTGCGGCAGGTGCGAGCCTAACGGAATCTCAATATGGTCTTGCTTCCGTGAAATTCCGCTGGAATCTTTCGGGAACGTATCAGCAGGTGTTGCCGCGCTACGTTTCCACCGATATGAATGGAAATGATGAAAGAGAATTTCTTGATGACGTTTTTGCGACAAAGACAGAAATGCTTCACGCCATCTTTTCCAAAGGCTATGAATGGCCTTTTGACCCGAAAAAGACAGTTCCAGCAGGTTCTTCCCGTGTGGATCTTGCCGTTTTTCGTGAAAAGAGCCGCGGCAGACGTGTTTTCCTTGATTACCGTCGCAATCCTTCGGCGGCGATGACGGGCGGCAGATTCGACGTTTCCGTGCTTTCCGAAAAAACGAGAGAATATCTTACAAATTCCGATGCGATCTTGGAAACGCCGATCGAAAGACTGGAAAAAATGAATGCGCCTGCGATCGCGCTCTATGCCTCGAATGGTATTGATCTCAAGACGGAAATGCTGGAGATCGCAGTTTCCGCACAGCATTGCAATGGTGGCCTTGCAGTGAAAAACAGCCGAGAAAGCACTACTCTTCAAAATTTCTATGCCGTTGGTGAATGTGCAGGTACATTTGGTGTATATCGTCCCGGTGGTTCTGCGCTCAATTCCACGCAGACGGGCAGTTTGTTTGCGGCGCTTGATATTGCTTCCAAAAAAGCAGAGATTCCTTTGGTTTCTGCAAAAATCATGACAGAGATCGAAGCTTTTACAAAAAAGCTTTCTCTCATGCGCGGTGACGTTTCTCGTGACACAGTGCTTGCGCGCCGTGAGGCTTACGGCAAACGAATGTCTTCTTGTGCCGCATTCCTTCGTGATCCCGAAAAGATCGAAAAAACAATGGCAGATTGCAGATCGGATCTTTTGAACTTTGAAAAGGATCACGCGGTGGATTCTCTCATTACCTTGCGTGATGCGATGATCAACTATGATATTTTGCTCACACAGCTGACATATTTTGGTGCGATTCTTGATTATGTCCGCGATGGCGGCAAGAGCCGAGGCTCTTATCTTATTGTGAAGGATACGAATGTCGATCTGCTTTCACAAACGGCAGAGATTGATAGCGAGCATGCCGCTTTCGTGCAGAATACGATGCTTTCGGAAGATCTTTCCGTGACGTCGATTTTTGAGCCTTGCCGTCCGCTTCCTGAAAGTGAGCAATGGTTTGAAAAGGTCTGGAATCAATATCGCGAAAAACAAAATAGATAATAAAAATCCCACAGAAAAAACTCTGTGGGATTTTTGTTAGGGCAATAGTTGGATATTGAAATGGCTGTCTTTATCAATGGCGAAGAAATAGAGATAGGATACGCTTCCGTCACCTGCTTGGAATATCAATGTGCTATCGGTGTCGCTCATTTCATATTGATCGGCATAAAGATGCATCGTTTCCACAGCGATGATGTGTTTTGTTTGGAAAAATTCAGCGTAATCGTTGGCAACAAGTGTCACTCCGTAATGAGTTCCCAGCGAAAAACATGAAAGCTGACTGACATTTGAAAAGCGATAGAAGGCAGTATTCTTTTCATATGTGGCAAGATGAGAAAAGACGGTGCTATCGGTCGTGGTGCCGTTTGCCAAAAGATATGGTGTGATGACGGTTCCGTCAGCTGCTGTCGTGGTTTCTTCTTCCGATATGGTTGTTTCGACTATTGTAGCTGCTGTTGTGGTCAGTACGGTTTCCGTTGTGGTCGCGTAAGTCGTAGTGGTGTATGCGGTTGTTGTCGTCGCATACGTTGCTTCCGTTGTTGCGTATGTTGCTTCTGTGGTAGTCATCAAAGCTTCCGTGGTCGTGGCAAAGGTCATTTCCGTTGTAGTTAGTGCCGCTGTGGTACCGGCTTCCGTCAGCGTGGAGGCGGAAGTCGTTTCCTCTGCAGGGAAGGCATCTTCATGAAGCTTGTACACATAAGTGCCAATGGGCAAGCAAATGGCAAGCACAAGCGAGCTGATGAGGGCACTGTTTAAGATCTTTTTGTTTCGTGCTTTTCTTTGTTTTTCATATTTTTCCGCTTTTTCAAAGACAAGACGGCGAAATTCATCGTGATTTCTCATAGCGTGTCCTCCTTTCCCATGGCTTCTTTGAGTGCTTTTTTCGCGCGGTGAGCGATATTGGCAAGTTGTTTTTTCGTTTTTTTCATGATCTTTGCGATCTCATCGTTTTCCAATTCTTCAAAGATCGAAAGGTGCAGATACGTTGCGTAATCGGGCGAAAGTGTACCGCAGAGCTTTTTGATATGCCGCATCTTGTCATCAGCAAGAACCGTATTTTCCACGGAGATCACGTCAGCACTTTCCACGTCCATGTCTTCAAAGGAAATGTGTGAGCGATGCTTTTCACGCCGAATGTGATCAATGGCTTTATGTCTTGCGATGGCGAATAAATATGTTTTGAAGGAGCTCTTAAAGCTATAGCGCTTTTTATGTACGATAAGCTCCATGAAGATTTCGGCAGCGAGATCTTCTGCATCTTCAAAGTTTTTCACATATTGATATAGAAAATAGATGAGTCTGTCATGATAGGCGGTGATGATCTCATCAAAACCGCTGTTATCCCCGTCCAAAAACCGACGGTAACTCGAGGCGTCATCAATCATGGTTTGAACTCCTTTGGTTTTCCGTTACTTTAGTCGATGAAAAACGGTGATTTTCTCACCGTTCTCTAAAAATTTTTTAAGAGGTTTCCGTTTGCGGAAACCTCTTTGAGGTCATCTGTTATTTTCAATGTCTTTTCTCGTAAAGTAATATTTTTTATCGCAGAAACGGCAGCAAACTTCGATCTTTTCATCGTTTGCAAAAGTTTCGTCCAGCTCCTTATCGGAGAAGCAAGCAAGTGCATCGAGAATTCTGCCTCTTTCGCAGTCACAGCGATATTCCGCATCAAATTCATCGAAGATATCGTATTCAATGCCGTTCATGATGCGTGCGAGGACTTCTTCATTGGTCATGCCGCTGTCGATGAGTGCAGAAACGTTCGTCATCAGCGGAAGATTTTTTTCGATCGCAGACACGGTTTCTTCCGCGGGATAGGGAAGAAGCTGGATCATAATACCACCTGCTGCGCGGCAGGTAAGGTCAGTATCGACAAGAACACCGAGGGAACAAACCGTGGGGATCTGTTCGCTTGTAGCAAAATAAGAACAGATATCCTCTGCGATCTCGCCGCTTGTGATCTCTGCATAGCCTGTCTGGGGATCACCCACGCCTTCGTCACGAATGACGCAAAGCTCGCCGCGACCTACGATACCGCCGACGTCCAGTTTGCCGTTTGCCTTGAGCGGCAATTCTGCGTTGGGATTCTGAATGTAGCCCTTTACGTTGCCTTTATAGTCGGTGACACCGAGTACAGTGCCTGCGATGCCGTCACCTTTGAATTTGAGTGTCAAGGTGCTGTTTTTTTCTTTGAGCATGGTGCCCATAAGAGAGGTTGCTGTGATCACACGTCCGAGCGCCGCCGATGCGGTAGGAACGGTTTTGTGATAAGCGATGGCTTTATCCACGATCTCTGTGGAATTGATGATCAGAATGCGTGCCGCACCATCGCGCGTCATGGCACGCAAAACGTTATTTTTTTCCATGAAAACTCCTTAAAGATTTTTAATCTATGCGTTATGCTCGCTTGCAGATGAAGAAACAGCGGTCGGATTCCTCTGTCAAGGGAGAAAAATCCACGTCCCCCACTTTTGCAAGTACGGTAAGCCCTGCTTCTTTCAGCATTTTCTCAAGACGCGGCAAGAGATAGCGGCGTTGCTTTTGTTCTTCGTCAAAACGTTTCCAGCCCATCTTATCTTTCACAAAAAAGGTGAGATAAAAATGGCAAAGTCCTGTTTTTTTCTGATAATAATTTTGCCAGGAAAGGAAAAGATCGTCATATTCATAAACGAAAGCATTGTCCGCGAGAATATTTTCATATTTGTAAGGCGTACTGACATCAAAAATGAAAAGACCGTTTTCGGAAAGTGTTTCTTTCACGCAAACAAAACAGGAGAGCACGTCTTTGGGTGAGGTGAGATAAT
>JBGVIG010000234.1:0-1975 GCA_045122995.1 Eubacteriales bacterium
TTCTTGTGTAATTTTGCGCAATTGAGAGAGACAAAATACCTGGAAACCGCCGCTATCGGTGAGCACGGGACGTGTCCAATTGAAAAATTTATGAATACCGCCCATATCGCGAATGACCTCGTCACCGGGACGAAGGTGGAGATGATAGGTATTGGAAAGCTCGACCTGACAGCCGACCTCATAAAGATCCTGCGTGGAAATACCGCCCTTGATCGTCGCACAGGTGCCGACGTTCATAAAAACAGGTGTCTGGATCGTGCCGTGAACGGTTTCAAACGTACCGCGGCGCGCGTTTCCGTCTTGTTTTAAGAGTGTAAACATTTAGAGTTCCTTTCTTTTTTGTTATCTATGTTAATCTTACTCGATTTTTTCATTACGTTCTGCCAAAACGTCTGTCCAATTCTTCTTTGGAAAGCTCGAATGCCACAGGACGTCCGTGCGGACAGAATTTGATGCAGTCATAGCGAAGCAGGTTGTCGCAGATCCAACGCAGATGTGCCTCATCGTAAACTCTGCCTGCCTTGACAGACATTTTGCACGCGCTTTGGTAAAGTGCCTTTTCAAAAATTTCTTTTTTCTGCTGTTCTATGGAAGCACCTGTTTCCAGCGTTCCCGTCAAAAGCGCAAGGAAAAGATTTCTTGCCGCTGAGCGTTCAAAATCCTGTGGGATACCACGCAGAGAAACTTCCTTTTCAGAAAGAGAAATTTCAAATCCGACTGCTTCCAGTTCTTCTTTATATTCACGGCAAACCGCCATCTCCTCAGCAGAGAGAGGGAGCGTTTCTGCGAGCAAAAGAAGCTGAACGTTGCGATCCTCCTGCATATTTGCACGAAGACGCTCAAAATTGATGCGTTCATGTGCCGCATGCTTATCAATAAGGATCATTTTTCCCTCGGTTTCCATGATCACGTAACTTGCAAAAACCTCACCGACGATGCGATATGCCGGAATCGGCTTTTTCTCACGATCGGGAATTTTTGCGTCCGTGCTTTCGGGAATAATCGTAGGCGTTTCCTTGGCAGGTCTTTCATAAATGGCAGAAGCATATTGCCTCTTTTTTTCTTCAAAGGATTCAAGATCCGTGTCTGCGCCAAGTCTTGCCATAGAACGCAAGGGCATCTCACGCATCTTTGGCACGTCCACGGAGATGTCGTCATCATCAAATTTTTTCTCCTCGCGCATACGGAAAAAGGACGGCGTGGAAAAGAGTTCTTTTTGATGATGCTCTTCCCTTTTCGGCTCTTCCTTGGGAAGCGCGCCAACGGGAGTTTTGATTTCCGTTTTCGGTGGGGGCGGCGGTGTGGACTCGGTTTTTTTGGGAACCTCGCTTTGCGCACCCTTTTCACTTGCTGCCGCAAACATCGTTTCCAGTTTCACCTGTACATATTCGGGTGTACCGACAGCAGGCATCTTTTCAATCATCAGATTTTTCTCGGAAAAAGAGAGTTCCGGGCGTTTTGCTCCCGAAATGAGCGCACTGCGCACCGCAGCATAGACTGCGTCAAACACTGCTTTTTCATTCGAGAATTTCACTTCAAGCTTTGCGGGGTGAATGTTCACGTCCACAAGGCTCGTCGGCATTTTGAGATTCAATACGCACGACGGGAATTTATCGGAGGGAGAATAGGAGTGAAATGCCGCCTCCAGTGCCGCAGACATCGTCTTGCTTCTCACGCTTCTGGCGTTGATGAAGAAAAGCTGCATCGTGCGGTTTCCTCTGACATGATCGGGTGCGGAAACAAAGCCCTCAACCAAAAGTCCGCCGCGTTCATTGGCAACAGGAAGCATTTTCGCAGAAAATGCGCCACCGTAAACAGAATAAACGGCGTTCTTCAGCTTCCCATCGCCCGTGGTAGAAAATTTTGTTCTGCCATCGGAGATAAAGCGGAACGCGATCTCAGGGTGCGAAACAGCAAGGCGTTCCATCGCCTGTGTCACAGCGAGCGCCTCCGAAGATTCGGATTTCAAAAACTT
>JBGVIG010000235.1:0-1190 GCA_045122995.1 Eubacteriales bacterium
GAAATCACATGAAAGTTTGTATCATTCAACCGTATTATTCCATGAACGGCGCAGACAACGATTCTTGTTTTGCGGAGATTTTGAAATATCTTGATCAGTGTGATGAAACGATGGATCTTATCGTTTTGCCTGAGTACAGCGATATTCCTTCAAACATCATCGAAAAGGAACCTTTTGATGACTCTATCCGCAAATATAACGGTGTGATCTTGCAAAAAGCAAAAGATACTGCAATTCGCTGCCACGCGATGGTTTTTGTCAACGCCGCATATGAAACGGAGCTTGGTTTCCGTAATACCACTTATGCGTTTGACCGAGAAGGTAATTTGGTTGGCACTTATTTCAAGGCGCACCCGGCACCCAGCGAAGTGAGAAAAGGTGAAGACGGCGGTCATGGCATGGACGTTGCTTACAGCTATGAAACACGCGAACCTTATGTGCTGGAAATGGAAGGCATTCGTTTTGGTTTCATGACCTGCTATGATTTCTATTTCTATGAAAATTTCGCGCAGGTAGCACGCCAGAACGTGGACGTGATTATTGGTTGTTCGCTCCAACGCTCCGACTCGCATCAGGCGCTTGAGATCATCAATCGTTTCCTTTGCTACAATACCAACGCATATCTCGTTCGTGCTTCGGTTTCTCTCGGTCTTGAAAGTGGTCTTTGCGGCAGCGGCTGCATCATTGATCCGAAGGGTACCGTGCTTGTCAATATGAAGAGCAATATCGGTATTGCGACAGCAGAGATTGATCCCCATGATAAATATTATAAGCCCGCAGGCTTTATGGGTAAAATGAAATCTCACTATGAATACATTGAAGAGGGCAGACGTCCGTGGCTTTATCGCAACGGTGGCGCGGCAATGGTTCCGTTTGATGACGTAATGCCGTATCCTCGTCTTTGCGCACACAGAGGTTTTTCTACTGTAGCACCTGAAAATACCTTGCCTGCTTTTGGTGCGGCAATTGCACTTGGTGCGCAGGAAATCGAATTTGACGTTTGGGAAACCAAGGATGGCGAGCTTGTTTCCTTCCATGATATGTGGACACGCCGCGTAACCGGTGTTCCCGGCAGAATTTTTGATAAAACGCTTGATGAGCTTTTGCAGCTTGATTTCGGTGCTTATTTCGATGAAAAATATCGCGGACTCAAAATTGCTACCGTTGAAGATATTTTGAAAAAATTCGCA
>JBGVIG010000236.1:0-1759 GCA_045122995.1 Eubacteriales bacterium
CTATTGGCGCGGAGCTTGCAACCGAACTCGAAGAACCGTACAAGCCGCTGACTGCACTTGCCATTTACGGGTTGGCATCCAAGAATCTTTGAAAACGCAATTAAGGTGTGGCAATCCTTGATAAAAAGTCCGGAAAGACCAACGTCGGCAATCATGCAAAGACCGCTGTTTTCGTCGTATACAGCATCGTCGAAAATAGGAGAGTTATCCATTCCCGATTCGCATTTCGCGCCGAAAAGATTTTCCTTGCCTTTTCCGTAAGAGCCTGTACCCCAACAAAGATAGCCTTCTTTTGTCATGCGGTTTTCATAATACCACGTATTCCAGAGGAGAAGATACGGGTATACCTCGCGTAGAAGCTCGATATCTTTATTTTTCTTATATATTTCTTCGATTACCATACTGCCGACCGGCGGTTGAGAATGATGAGAACCTGTGGCGTTGGGTATCATACCATCGGTGGTCATTTCGTCGAGGATCGCTTTGAGGTTGAGCTTGCAGAAATTTTCGTTTTCCAAGGAGAGCATCAGCGCACCGAAAAAGGTATCCCAGCAGAAAAGATTGATGGGATTTCCGCGGTTCCAGTTTCGTGTTACGGGTGTACACACACGGTTTTTGATGGGATCGTAGATTGTGTTCCATCCCAGACAGCTCTGCACCGCGTGATATGTTTCTGCATGGCTGCCGTACTTTTGCGCTTCGTTAAGAACCGCGTTGCGAGACTCCCCCACGATCTTGCACGCCTCCAACGTCGTGCAAGAGAAGGTCGAGATCACGATCGGAGCATCCATCGTGAAAAACATGGCGGGCGACGTAAGCTCGGGCAAATAGAAATTATAGGGTGCCGTATTGGCATAGAGCTGAATGCGTTTGCCATCGGGACAGATCGCGCCGAGGCTGCCGTTTTCTTTGATCAAAGTGCCATCACGACCCCAAAGGAATGCGGTGCTGACAATGAGCTGTTCGTCTGCGGAATAATATCCATCGGGTGTAACGAGAATGAGCTGTTCGCCGTTTTTTGTGGCGCTCTCTATTTTGATCGGAACGTTTCCGTGGCGGATGTGCAAGCAAGTATAGCTGCCGTCAACGCTTCGAACGTCTGCGCGCACGGGAGATTCTCTGTTGATCAGCAATGAACGGAGCATATCGCCGGTTGATTTTTTTCGGAAGCTTACGTTGATGGAAAATCCCCACGGCAGGAGAACGTGAGCAAGGATATTTTCGTTATACCAAGTGTTCCAACCGCTGTTTGCTGACTTTTGAAGATCGATGAGATTCATGATGCTGTCCACTCACTTTCAAATTGGATTTAACAAATGCTATTATAGCATAAATATGGAATAAGTAAATATGATAGAGAAAAAAGGGGATGATTCTTATGCTCATGGCTCGGTTTTTATATCTTACTTGTTTTTCATTCCTGCGATATCTTCAAACGTAACGTCGGGATGATGATATTTGCTTCTTTTTGCGATATTTTCTTGTTTGCTCATATAGATCGCTTCGATGGGACACCAATGGAAACATGCAAGGCATGTGGAACAGTTGTTGCCGATGTGTGCTTTACCGTTTTTAAGCGTGATATTGTTCATCGGGCAAACACGGACACATCTGCCGCAACCGATGCAGTTATCCTCCGCGGTGATCCCTCTGAAATTATTTGCCGTGTCGATGGGCGTTTCTTTGATGATACCGTCAGAAGAATAGTTATTTACTTCTCTTGCTTGAAGCTGAGGTAAGAGTTTATCTATATTTTCAC
>JBGVIG010000237.1:0-1173 GCA_045122995.1 Eubacteriales bacterium
AGACAGCAAGCTCACACTCACCGATCCCAACGGCAACGAGCTCAAACTTGCGACCGGTAATACATACATCGGTTATCTCGATGACAGCTACCGCACCGAGGGCAAATTCTGGAACTGATTTTTTCAAAACGGCAAAGGCAAATGCTTTTGCCGTTTTTTATTTTGCTAAACAAAAATTTTGAATAAATATTTGTGTGAATTGCTAAAATCATAAGGAAGAAGAAAAAAGTTTTTTCATTTTTCTTGACATAAGAGGCGCGCTGTGATATAATTTTGTTGTTAAATAAATCTTTAAGTTGGTACGGAGCTACCGACAAGATTTTGCATATTGGCAGAACTCGTGCGAACGAGTGGTTTTGTCGCGCAAGTCTTGTCGTTTTTGGCAAGCTTTTTTATTATCCGACAGGAAAGGACAAGTAAGATGCTTACGATTTTCAAAGATGCGACAATTTACGAAGGCGGCGTTATGCAAAAGAAATCCGTTTCTTTTGACGGCGTTCGTTTTTCTGATTCTTCCGTTGTCGCTGATGGGGTTTCTGTCGCTTATACGAATCGCGTTTTGATTTTACCGGGTTTCTGTGATGTGCATGTGCATTTCCGTGAACCCGGTTTTTCGTATAAAGAGGACATGAAAACCGGTTCTATGGCGGCGGCACATGGCGGCTATACGGCAGTCTGCACGATGCCGAACCTGAATCCTACCCCCGACAGTACGGAAAACCTTGAGATCCAAAGACAAGCGATCGCAGAGAAAGCGACTATCGCCGTGTATCCTTACGGCACGATCACCAAAGGTGAGCTCGGAAAAGAATTTTCCGATATGGAAGCCGTTGCGCCGAACGTCATTGCTTTTTCCGATGACGGACGCGGCGTGCAGAATGACAAAATGATGGAAGAAGCGATGCTTCGCGCAAAAGCGATGGATAAGATCATCGCGGCACACTGCGAAGTGAACGATCTTCTTTTTGGTGGCTATATCCACGATGGTGCTTACGCAAAAGCACACGGACACAAAGGCATTTGCTCGGAGAGCGAATGGAAGCAGATCGAAAGAGATATCAAGCTTGCGGCAAAAACGGGCGTGAAATATCACGTTTGCCACATTTCCACAAAAGAAAGTGTTTCGCTGATCCGCGATGCAAAAAAGAGTGGCGTGGACATCACTTGTGAAAC
>JBGVIG010000238.1:0-9643 GCA_045122995.1 Eubacteriales bacterium
CCGCCCAAGGGATTTATCCCTTGGGAATCCCGTGGGTGTTTTTCGGGAAAATATTTTTAAAAAATATAAAAAAGGTATTGACAAACGAAACAAAGAGTGCTATAATGGCAAAGCAGTCAAACGAAAGTGCTGCAAAAGAAATGCGGATTTAGCTCATTTGGTAGAGCGCAACCTTGCCAAGGTTGAGGTGGCGGGTTCGAGCCCCGTAATCCGCTCCATATGTTAAGGAAGAGTGAAAGCTCTTCCTTTTTTCTTTGCTTATTTTGCGTACACCTACAAAAAGTTTTACGATTTCTTAAATCATTTTTTAAGCGATTGTGAACTTCTCGTCTTTTCGGTTGACAGATTGTGTCGATTGCGGTATAATATTTAAAACATTATTATTTTGACTACGAAATTTCTTTGGGGGATTTTTATATGAAAAAACTCATTGCGCTGTGTCTTGCGACTTGTGTGGGCATCGCTTCTTTCACTGCTTGCGGAGATACGCCCGATCCGATCGTGGAAACCACAGCGACAACAACGAATTCCAATTATTACGAAGAGGACACCGTTTTAAAGACTTGTGTCGGTCTTGCCGATGCAAACGGCGTTTATGTTGTCCCCAATCATATTACCGCGATTGCGGAAGGTGCTTTTGCAGGTGATGAAAAGGTGAAAGAGATCGTCATCGGCGCGAACGTGAAGACCATCGCGTCGGGTGCATTCCAGTATTGCACGGCACTTCGCAAGATCACCATTCCTGAAGGCGTGGAAAGCATCGGTTCGTATGCTTTTTACGGTTGCTACGCTTTGGAAGAGGTCGTTTTGCCTTCTACGATCCATACCGTGGAAGCATATACCTTCTACGGCTGTGAAGCGCTGGAAATGATTTCTCTTGAAAATATCCGCAAGATCGACAATGCCGCATTTTTGTATTGCACATCTTTGCAGGAGGCGATCCTTTCTGCTGATCTCGAATATCTTGGTGACTGGGCGTTCGCACAGTGCCAGAACCTTGAAGTTATCAATCTCGAAGATTGCACGAAGCTTGACGCGATCGGTGACTACGCATTTGCGGCATGCTCCATGCTTCGTTCCATCTCGTTCCCCGAATCTCTGGAGAGAATCGGCAAGCTTGTTTTCTATTCTTGCACAAGACTTGCTTCCATTGATATTCCTGCATCGGTAAACGTCGTTGACTTCGGTGCATTCAACTATACACCATGGTTCCAGGAAAACGGCGAGGATTATCTCATCGTTGGTGACGGCGTGCTGATCAAATGTGCTGTTCACCCCGAAAAGCTTGATCTTTCGGGTAAAGGCATCAAGCATCTTGGCGGCGCTATCTTCTGGAATGCAGAAGCGGAAAACACCGCGGCGGATTACGGTTATAAATACGCATGGGATCTGGAAAATGTGACGATCCCCGAAGGCGTGGAAACCATCGGCACTTCTGCATTTGCAGGTTGCTGGGGACTTAAGACCGTGACACTTCCTTCCACGGTGCGCCGTGTGGAAGATAACGCGTTCAACCTTTTCTATGAAGGGGTGAACATTACGGCAAACATTGATTTCTCTGCTTGCGAAAATCTTGAGCATATTGGCCACTTTGCTTTCTACGGTTGCACCGGCATCGAAGAGATCACGCTTCCGAAATCGGTGAAATACGTCGGTGAATATGCCTTTGCCGTCACAAACGCACAAACGAAATTCTATGAAGACCACGACGGTGAAACGGAAAATGCGTTCTATATCACAGGCGACGGTGTTCTCCTTTTCTCCTATGTTGCAAATGATAAAACTTCCGTAACGATCCCTGACGGTGTTCGTGTGATCGGCGGTTCTGCCTTCAGTGGTTGGGATACGGCAATTGTTCCCGAGTCGACAGACGCGCTCAGCGCTTCAGGTAAGACGAAATATAATCTCAGTTATGCTGTCACAGAACTCACACTTCCCGAAGGTGTGGAAACTATCTGCGGTTCTGCATTTTACCGTATGTTGAAGTTGAAATCCATTCAGCTTCCTGCCTCTCTTACAAAGATCGACTCGTATGCGTTCGCTTTCTGCGAGGGCTTGACGAGCATTTCCGGTGGTGAAAAAATCCGTGAGATCGGTGACTACGCATTCTATTATTGCGTGTCGATCCCCGGTTTCCGCTTCTCCGCTAATACTGAGGTTATCGGTTCCAATGTTTTCAATGGCTGTGCGGCACTGAAAACGGTATATTTCCCCGAAAATCTCACGTCTTTGGGTGAAGATATTTTCTCCGAAGGTTGTTCTTCTTTGACGGGCGTTTATATCTCTTCGAGTGAGAAACCTCGTATCTACGCCGTTGTTGGCGCGATGACACAGAATTTGAAGGTCGCATATTACGATTGATGCAAAAGAGCTTCCAATGGAAGCTCTTTTCTTTTTGTTGGTATTTTTGGCTCTTTCGGGGAATAGAATGGTATCGGGGCGATTATGCTGAATTTTGGGTAAAGGAACGGGAGCTATGGAAAAGGAAATACCGAATGTTTCATTTCTCCCGAACTGTCGGGAATTCAGATATCGGGGACGGGTTGTGGCAAGGATTACGTTTTCGCAGCCTGTGATTGCAGAGAGGGAAGCGATCAATGCTTTTTATGCGAAGATGCATGAAAATCTTCTTGTGTATGCAGAAAATGTGGCAAGGGCGCAGGAAGAAAAACTCCTCGCGCGCGCGAGTCGCCGTGAATTTCGGGAGATCTCGCTTCGTTTTGTGCCGATGGTTTCTTATTTGGACGAAAATTACGTGAGCATCCTTTGGGAATATGCGCGCACAGTGCGCGGTACACGTCCTGAGGTGCGAAAGTTCGCGCAGACGTTTTCGCTAGAGAGAGAAACGCTTTTGCCACCGACGGTGTTTCTTGGAAAAGAAGGGAAGAAGATTTCTGCTGACGCGCCCTATTATCTGACGAAAAACGGCGTGGTATTTTTGTGATATAAAAAAGGAAAAAGAAAACCGATACTATAAAAAGTATCGGTTTTGCGTTTTTATTATTTGCCAAGCTCGCGGAAGGTGTAATATTCGTATCTTGCGAATTTTTCCACGATGGTATCCTTGCGTCCGATGAGTGTCAGACGGGGGATCGAATAGGAGTAGGTCTGATTGCCTTGAGAATCTGTGGAGGTTTCCATCACAGCGAAAGCTTCAAAGGAAATGTATTCCACGGAAGAAGGAATGATATATGCAGAGGGTGTTGTCTGAAGTTCGGAGAAACGGTGGGCAGGGATACGTTTTACGGTTTCGGGAATGGTGATGGTGGTCGCGTTTTTGCCGTTGTACTGCACGAGTACGCCGTCACCAACGACAACGAATTCACCGTCCTGGTTACGCAACCAAGGTGTGCTATTGAATGCACCGGTGCCGACGTAAACCACGCTCTTGGGAATGGTGAGCGTGCGGAGTCTGGAGCAACCGGAGAAAGCGTTTTCACCGATCACGATAAGAGAATCGGGAAGTGTAACGTTATTGAGCTTGGAGCAAGACGAGAATGCGCCGTTTTCGATGTATTCCAGTGTTGTGGGGAAGGAAACGGACTGCAGTTCCACACACGCACCGAAAGCGGAATAACCGATGCTGGTAATACCTTCGGGAATGGTGATCGCGGTGAGTCCGTCACAGCCGTAGAACGCACCGGTGCCGATACTGGTGTCTTCTGTGCCGACGATAAGCTCTTTGAGGTTTCTGCAACCGTAGAAAGCGCTTGCGCCGACGTGCTTGACGGTCTGACCTTCTGTGAGGACGTTTTCAAGAAGGACACATTCGGTGAAAGCACCGGTGGAGATCACTTCCAATGTGGTGGGCAAAACAACTTCGGAAAGCTTTTTGCAGGATTCAAAGGTGGAAGCGGGGAGAACGGTGATCGGTGCTTCGATCACGGCACGCTTGAGTCCTGTGCCGTAGAAGGTGCCGATGCCGAGTGTTGTCACGCTATTTGGAACTGTGATTTCGGTAATGCCTTCGCAACCGGCAAAGACGTAGTCGCCGATGGCAGTCACGGTGGTGGGAATGGAGAAGCTTGTGAGGAAGTCACATTCATAGAATGCGTAATTGCCGATCTTTGTGATATCATCAGCGATCACGAGTGTTTCCAAGCGGGAAGCGCTGCTGAAAAGGAATGCTGCGATCTCTTTGGTGCCGCTGATGTCAGCGCTGCGAAGCTTTGTGCAGCTCTGGAACGCAAATTCACCGATCTTGGTTGCCATGGAGGCGTCGATCTCGGTGAGCGCGATGCAAGCGCGGAATGCATAAGAATTGATCTCACGAACGGTTTCGGGAAGTGTGATGCTCGAAAGAGAAGTGCAATAGTTGAAAGCAAAGGTGCCGATCTTTTCAATGTTCTCGGGAAGTGTTACGCTTTCCAGCTTGGTGCAGGAGTCGAAAAGACCTTCGGGGATCTCGGTCATGCCTGCGGGAAGTGTCACGTTTTTGAGTGCGATACAACCACGGAAGAGATAGTCACCGATGTTTGTGAGCGAATCGGGAAGAATTATGGCTTCCAAAGCATCGCAATAGAGAAATGCGTAGGAACCGATGGTTTTCAGCGTGCCGGGAAGGTGAACGGTCTTGAGGCTTACCGCGTCATAGAACGCACTGCCGTGGATATGTTCCACACCTTCGGGAATGGTGATCTCGGTCAGCATACAGCCGGCGAAAGCACCGCCTGCGATCTGCTTGACACCGCTCGGAACGGTGAAGGTTTCTTTTTCAGACAAGGTGGGATAAAGCTCAAGAACGGTGCCGTTTTCGGAATAGAGGATACCGTCCTTTGCGGAATAAACGGTGTTACCTGCCGCAACCTCAAAAGCTTTGAGGTTATTCATGCCGTAGAAAGCGCCGTAGCCGATCTCGTGAAGACCTACGGGGAGGGAAACGGTCACAGCATCTGCAGAGCTTGTGCCGCAAGCGGAGAATGCGTATTCACCGATACTTTCCAGTGACATTGCCACAGAAAAATCAATGGCAAGCGCGGTGCAGGAAGAGAAGGCTTCGTCAGCGATGACCTTAACGGAAGAGGGGATCTGGAATGTTTTAAGTGCGGTGCAACCGTAAAAAGCGCCGACGCCAATGATCTCCAGATCAGCGTTTGCACGCACGGTGACACTTTCAAGCGCGGTACACTGCGCAAAAGCTTCCTGACCGATGCTCTTGATCGCCGCGGAAAGCTCCAGTGTTTTGATATTGGTGTTGCCGGCGAATGCGTTTTCCGCGATGGCAACGACTTTATAGCGGTCCGCGCGGTCGATGGTGACGGCGGATTGATTGCCGAGGTAGGCGATGATGGTCGCTTGATTATTATCATCGAGCGTATAGGAATAAAGCGAGTTGCTGCTCGTGTAGACAGTACTGCTTGCCGCAGATACGTTCACCGCGAAAAGCGATGCCAGAACCGCGAAAACAGCAACGAGTGCCGCAAAGCCGATCAGCTTTTTCATTTTTTTCATAGGGAATTCCTTTCTTTTTGAATCCTTTGTGATAAACTTACTTTGATTTTTCATAAAATCATAATGATACTTTTATAGTATATCATAAGGAAAAGGATTTTGCAATATACAAGTGGGAAGAACTTGGGGTGAAATTTGTAACTATTTTTTGAAATTTTGCGAAAAAATTATTTTTGGGGTACTTTTTTCGGAATTTGGTCATAATCAAGAAGTGGCGGCAGAAGTGCCGTCACGAAAACATATAAAAAAGCGAAACGGTTTGGAAAATGTGGCACGAAAATGTTGTTTTTTCAAAATTTGTGTGCTATAATAAATAATGAGAATCTATACGATCACGAACCGTTTCCGAAAAATCTGATAGAAAGCGTGGTATTTTTATGACGCTCACGGAAGCGATCTTTTGTGGTATTCTCCAGGGAATTGCTGAATTTTTGCCGATCTCAAGCTCAGGGCATCTGGCGCTTGCGCATGCCTTTTTCGGGGAACCGGGCGGCGGTGAAAGCCTGACTTTTGACGTGCTTTTGCATTTGGCAACGCTCTTTGTCGTTTTTACGTTTTATTATAAAGAAATTTTTTCGCTGATCCCTGCCGCTTTCACAATGCTTGGCAAGGTTTTTCGCGGCCGTTTTCGCCTTTTGGATTATACGAAAAACGAGCGGTTCGTGATCCTTGTGCTGATCGCCACCGTACCGCTTGCGCTCGGCATTTTCGTGGAAGAAAAGGTGGCATGGTTTGCGTCGTTTCCAAAGCTTGTGGGAGCGGTGCTCCTTCTCAACGGCGCGCTCCTTGTGTTTTCCGACCATCTGCAAAGGAAAAAAACACGGGAAGAGCTGACGCCCTTGGGTGCGTTTTTTGTCGGGCTTTTTCAACTTGCGGCATTGATGCCGGGGCTTTCCCGTTCAGGCTCGACCATTTCCGGTGGACTTTTCATGGGGCTTGACAGACGTGATGCGGTGAAATTTTCTTTTATTCTCTCCATTCCTGCCATCGTGGGGGCAAATCTTCTGCATGTCCCCGATGTTTTTTCCTCGCGTATCGCGAGCGGGGAGCTGGCGGTCTACCTTGTCGGTATGCTTTGTGCCGCCGCCGCAGGCTTTTTCGCGATGAAATTGCTTCTTTACATCTCTGAAAAATCAAAATTCGGGGTGTTTGCTTATTACTCTTTTGCCGTGGGTGCGCTTGCGCTTTTTTTCGGATAACTTCTCTGCGGCAAAAAAAGAAAGGACTTGATAACATATGGCTGATGAAAAAAATCGTCGCTCGAACACCGCGGGCGGCGGAAATGTAAAATCCACAAACACGCACAACACGAAAAAAAACGCCTCTGCTTCGAATAAAGGAACTTCCTCCAAATCGGCAAGATCGCAAAAAGATGATTTTTACGATTATGACAACGTAGGTACCGAAAAAAACTCCCGTGCGAAATCGCGCAAGATCGAAGAACCTGCCAAAGAGCAGAAGGTCGCTGATGTGAAAAAGCTCCGCGAGCCCGAGGAAAAGGTAAAAAAAGCACCCGATCCCGCCTCTCCTCTCAACCAGGTGATCGTTTTCGTTTTGATGGCGGTGGCACTTTTTGTGGGCGTTTGCTTTGCTTTTCCGAATGACGTCGGCGTTGTCGGCGGCGCGATCCAGAATTTCTTCTTCGGCATTTTTGGCATCGGCGCTTTTGCCGTCCCGTTTTTGCTCGTGCAGATCGCGATCTTCTGGAAGCGTGACGTGGAAAGCGGCGCTGTGCGCTATAAATACATCGTCGGTATTTTTTGCGTGGTCTTTCTTTCCGTGATCATTCATTCGATCCATTGCCTTGCGCAGGGTATGAGCGATCTTCGCTTTGCCGAAATGTTTACGGGCTATAACGTCAAGAATATGTATATGCAAGGCGCAGATTATAAGGGCGGTGGTTTTCTCGGAGGCATTTTCGCCTGCGCGCTTCTCTGTGCGCTCGGCTATCCAGGTACGTTTATTTTCTCCGTTTTGTTCCTTGCGATCTTCGGTATGTCGCTTTTCGGATTGACACCTCGCGAATGTATGCAGCGTGCGGTCTTTTATTATCAGCGTTACCGCAGCGCGCGCGTGCGTGAAAAAGAATATTTCGAAAAACGCAGAACCGAAAGAGCAGAGGTGCGTGCGGAAACCGCGGCAAGACGCGCGGAAACCACATCTCGCGCACCCGTGAGAAAAGCTGCAGCTTCCGAGCAAAAGCATGCACACATCGACAGCGATATTTTTGAGGATAACGCAGAATTTGGCAAGGCTGAAAAAGCATCTGGGAAAAAACAGGCGCAACCGAAACCTTTTGAAGAACCGAAAAAGGTGAAATTGGACGATATCTTCGATAAAAAAGAAGACGAAGCGATCCTTACCCGATATGCGGGCGTGGTGAATTTCGACGAGCCCGAAGACGAGCGCGATGCGGAAAAGACCGTTCCTGCAAAGCCCCTTGCCGAGGAAGAAAAAACGAAAACGGAAGCGCGTCCTTCCATTACTGTGATTCCTCCCGTAAAAGAACCCAAAAAAGAACCCGTGGAAGAAGCGCCTGCTCCCGTGGCAGCGCCGGAACCCACAAAACCCGTGGTGCAAAATACGAAAGACCCTGTGGAAAGACCGAAAAATCCTCAGCCGACACCGATCCCTGCCATGGGCGTGATGCCGGAGATTATCTTTGAGGACGAGCCCGAAGATGAAGAATATGACGAGCCGATCGTTCCTATCTCCATGGAAAATAAGGTGGAAAGGGAAGTGAAGCCGCAGGTGATTGTTCCCGAAGAAAAGGCAGAACCGGAAGAAATCACCATTTCTCCCCCCGATCCCACACCCGAACCGATTCCCGATCCCGACGAAGAGGAAACCCAGCGTGTGCCGATCCCGATCGAATACGTATATCCGCCCATCGAGCTTTTGCAAGAGGGCAACACCAATTATGCTGACGGTGATATTTCCGCTGAGCTTCGTGAAAATGCGGATAAGATCATTCAGACGCTGGAAAGCTTCAACGTTCGCGTGAAGATCTCCAACGTATCCCGCGGTCCCACGATCACGCGCTACGAGGTGGAACCCTCCGCCGGCACGCGTGTGCGCTCGATCATGAACCTGCTTGACGATATTGCCCTTTCACTTGCCACAAGCGGTGTGCGCAGTGATGGTATTATCACGGGTAAGAGCGCGATCGGCATCGAAGTGCCGAACAAAGTGACAAACACGGTCTATATCCGTGATCTGATCGAAGATAATCGCTTTGATAGCGCGAAGAGCCGTCTGACTGCTTCTCTCGGTATGGACGTTTCCGGTGCTCCCGTTTATCTTGACATCGCGAAAATGCCGCACTTGCTCATCGCCGGTGCGACAGGTCAAGGTAAATCCGTTTGTATCAATAGCCTTATTATCAGCCTTCTCTATAAAGCACGCCCCGATGAAGTGAAGCTGATTCTGATCGACCCGAAAAAGGTAGAACTTAATATTTACAACGGGATCCCTCATCTTCTCGTTCCCGTTGTCTTTGATCCCAAGAAGGCGGCAGGCTCGCTCCACTGGGCAGTACAGGAGATGGAACGCCGCTTTGAACTCATCGAAGCGCAGAACGTGCGCAACATTGCGCAGTATAATGCCGCGATCGCGGACGATCCTCACAAAGAAAAGCTTCCGCAGGTGGTCATCATTATCGACGAGCTTGCAGACCTTATGATGAGTGCTCCCGACGATGTGGAAACCTCCATCTGTCGTTTGGCACAGAAGGCGCGTGCCGCAGGTATGCATCTGATCATCGGTACACAGCGTCCTTCCGTTGACGTCATCACCGGTCTGATCAAAGCCAATATCCCCTCCAGAATCGCGTTCACCGTTTCCTCGCAGATCGACTCCCGTACCATCATTGATACGCAGGGCGCGGAAAAGCTCATCGGCCGAGGCGATATGCTCTTTTCTCCTGTCGGCTCCTCGAAGCCGATCCGTGTGCAGGGCTCCTTCGTTTCCGAGAAGGAGATCGAAGAGATCGTAAACTTTGTGAAATCGCAGTCCACCGAATGTTCGTATTCGGGTGATGTGATCGAACAGATCAATAAAGCTGCAGAAACTTGCGGACAGAAAAAAGGTAAGGGAAGCGCGGCGCCTGCCGCAGCACCCACTGCTGACAGTGCAGACAGTGGCGAGGACGTGGATCCGATGCTCGACGCCGCGATCGAGCTTGCTGTGGAAT
>JBGVIG010000239.1:0-3273 GCA_045122995.1 Eubacteriales bacterium
ATCAAGTCTTCCCCTTTTATGACCGCTTGCTGATCCGTATCCAGATACAGAGCGCCAATTGCCATACGATTTTTTGCCACTTGCGGCATTTGTACCTCAGAAAAGCCGCTACTGCGGCGCAAAACCGCTTTGATGCGCATGAGAAGCTCCGCATTGGAAAAGGGCTTCACGACGTAATCGTCCGCACCCACGGAAAACCCCATCACCTTATCGGATTCTCCCGAATATGCGGTGAGAAAAATAATGGGTGTTTGCGCGCACCGTCGGATCTCTGCCCCTGCCATAAAGCCCGAAAGACGCGGCATATTCACGTCAAGGATATAGAGATCCACGTCCTCGCTTGCCATCGACACGGCCATTTCTCCGTCTTCAGCACAAAGAACATGATAGCCCTCCCCCGAAAGAAGAAGATACAATATTTCTCGGATCTCCCGCTCGTCATCTGCGACGAGAATGCATTTTTTGCCGTCTTTCATCATTACCTCACAAAAATTCTGTTTTTATCCGTTTTCAAAATCAATTAGGAGCGCCCGACAAGGCGCACCGTCCGCACCTGCCAAGGAAAGCGGCGCCGCACACAAAAAATAGTTACCTTCCGTCACCGCTGAAAGGCGAAGCCCTTCCAATAAAACGACTTCCTTTTCCAAAAGCGCAAGATGCACTGCCATCGGTGCATCTTGCGGCCCGACAGATTGCGATTCCACACCAAGAAGAAAGATACCTTCCCTTGCAAACACCTCCGCCGCAGGAAGTGTGACGGTGGCATTTCCCCGAATGAGTATCCGTTTTGCCGATTCGAGAGTGCATGTTTTCGCATTTTGCACGATCTTTGCCGCATCTTCCGAGGAAATTTCACCCTCATGCGCCGCCACAAAGGCATACCCCACCGTTCGTTCAAGTGAGATCTGCTCCACCGTTTTTCCCTCTTTCAAAAAATGAAACGGTGCGTCAATATGCGTGCCGTTGTGCGCACACATAGAAAAAGCGGTCAGATTATAAAGTTCATCTTTTCCCATCGAGCAAAGGATCTCCTTTTTCGGTGCAGGATCGCCCGGATAGACCGCACAGCCAAACACCTCTTGGGAAATATCATAGATCTTCATGCGCACACCTCTTTTTGTCACCAAATCAAAGGAAAGATTCTGTATTTTACCCGTTTTTTATAGTCTGTATAGCCATATAGACCTTTTTCCAGCACTTTTTCTTCATTGAGAATTCTCACGATGATGATCGGCACATAAAGCGCAAAGCAAAGAAGCGCCCACCAGGAGCCAAGGATCACGGGTATGGAAAGAAAGAGCCAGACCGTAACGGCATACATGGGGTGGCGGACGATGCCGTAAAGCCCCGTATCGATCACTGTTTGTCCGCTTTGAACCTCTATCGTTCGGGAAAGATACGCGTTTTCCCGCATCACTTCCGCATAAAGCGCATAGGAGATAAGGAGTATCACCGACGCGATGATGACCACCCACAGCGGCACCTTGGACCATGCGAAACGGTGATCAAGCCCCGCGATGACAAAACCCACGATAAACAAAAGTCCTGAAAGCGCGACAACGCCCTTTTGCGTCTTCTCTTTTTCCTTCGCGCCAAGGCGCTTTTCCAAAAGATCGGGCGCTTTGATCAAAAGGACGATGCCCAGTATCAGCATCGGCACAAACAAAAGCCCGATAAAAAGCCACCCTTCCGTATAAGAAAAGCCGCCTGCCGGGAGAAAGAGCAACGCGCCCACAAGCACGAGTCCCATGACGTATTTTATAAGTGCATTCCATATAAGTTTCATCTCTTACCTCCCGATCATGCGATATCCCGTCATCGTAGCCGGTGATTTTTTAATTTTTTCGTATCGGATCTGTTCCGATTTTTCTTAAAGATTATAGTATTTTTCAAATTCCGCAGGGTGAGGGATCTTGGAAAGTTCACTGCATTCAGCACGTTTTGCTTGGATAAAGCTTTCAAGAAGTGCTTCAGGGAAAACACCGCCTGCAGTCAGATAATCGTGATCCTTTTCCAAAGCATCAAGTGCTTCGGGAAGCGACGTGGGAAGATGATGCAGCTTTGCTTTTTCTTCCTCGCTGAGGTGATAGAGGTTCATATCGTAAGGGCCCCAACCGTTTGCGTGCGGATCGATCTTATTTTTGATGCCGTCAAGTCCTGCCATGAGGATTGCCGCATAGCAGAAATACGGATTGCAAGTCGCATCGGGATTGCGAAGCTCGAAGCGGCGCTTATCGGGAGATTTTGCATACGCGGGAATACGAATGACCGCACTGCGGTTCGATGTTGCATAACCAACCGTCACAGGCGCTTCAAAGCCGGGAACAAGACGCTTAAAGGAGTTTGTGCTGGGGTTGGTTAAAGCACAGAGAGAGGCAATATGCTTCAGCAAGCCACCCATAAAATAATGTGCGGTTTCACTCAGATGCGCATAACCGTTATCATCGGAAAAGACAGGCTCTCCGTCCTTGAGAAGCAACATATGGACGTGCATACCGCTGCCTGCTTCGCCATAAATCGGCTTCGGCATAAAGGTCGCGGTCTTGCCATATTTGAGTGCAGTATTGTGAATAATATATTTGATCATCATCGTAGCATCTGCCATCTCAGACATCTTACCAAGCTGCGGTTCAATTTCAAACTGACCGGAAGCGGCAACCTCGGGGTGATGATAATTGATCTCAATACCCATTTCCTTCATCAAAAGGCACATTTCACTGCGGCACTCATAAGCCACGTCAAAGGGCTTGGCGATATGATAGTTCTTCTGTTTCGGCACAACAACACCTTTTCCTTCGGAATTGCTGTTCCAATAAGATTGCTTTGCATCAAGTTCAACACCGATATGCTTTCCGCTGACTTCCCAACCAACCTGATCAAAAAGATAAAATTCAAATTCGGGCAGGATCAGCATCGTGTCCGCGATGCCAAGATCGTTCATATATTTTTCCGCGGCAAGAACGATATTGCGCGGATATTGCGGAAGCGGACGGTTTTCAGGGGTGTCGATGATCATGGCGTTACCCGTCATGGAGAGCGTGGGGATCTCACAAAAAGGATCGATCACAGCGGTGTCAGGATCGGGAATGAAGACCATATCGCTTTTTTCCACCACAGCATAACCGTAGTTGGAAGCATCAAAGCCGATGCCGTTTTTCATGGTTTCTTCCGAGAAATTTTCGGCAAGAATCGTCACATGACGATATTGACCGTGAATATCCACCATTTTGAAATCAACCATTTTAATGCCTTTTTCTTTGATCAGATCCATGA
>JBGVIG010000240.1:0-3139 GCA_045122995.1 Eubacteriales bacterium
TCATCAACGGGTTTGAACGGTCTGGGCATTTTTATTTCCTCCCAAAAAATATATTTTAGTCAAAGACATTCTACCATAGAAAAAGCGAGAATGTCAATCTTTTTGTCATATTTTGCGTAAAAAAGAAAAGACGGCTTGCTAAAAAAGCAAGCCGCTGTAAAGCTACTTATTTTCTTTTGCGGATTCTGCCTTCTTTCAGCACAACGGCTGTATGCGCAGGCAGATAAAGCTCCATAAAATAATTGTCATCGAAGCGTTTGGCAGGATATTTGATGTGTTCGATGCGATTCCAACCGCCGAACTTTTCATCATCGGAGGAAAGCACCACAGTGTAATCTGCGTTATTCGGAAGCGGCACGAGAACATTCGTGTAAGATTCTGTCGGGTGGAAGTTAAATGCGAAAAGAAAGCCTTGACGGTAGAAAACGATCAGTTTTTTCTCTTCATGAATGAGGCGAAGATCTCCGAATCTTTGCGCGAAAAGATTACTCTTTTTCGCGAGCTTGATCATATCGCGATCGAAATCACCGAGCCACTGATATTTTAAAAGGTCATTTTCCATCAGACTCCATTGACGACGGCAATAGTGGAAGCTCCAATCATTACCTTCGCGAGGGAAGTCGATCCACTCAGGGTGTCCGAATTCATTGCCCATGAAGTTAAGATAACCTTCACCACCTGCGGCAAGCGTAAAGAGGCGAATCATTTTATGTAGTGCGATGGCGCGGTCGATCACAAAATTGTGGCAGGACTTTTCCATGTCAGTATACATGGCGGCGTCTGCAAGGCGGAAGATCATCGTTTTGTCCCCGACGAGTGCCTGGTCATGACTTTCCACGTAAGCGACGGTGTTTTCACCGGGACGACGTAAACACATATCCCCCCACATCTTGCCGAGCTCCCATTCGTGCTCGGTCTTTTCTCTGACGGTGCGGATCCACATATCGGGAAGTCCCATGCCAAGACGATAGTCAAAGCCGATGCCGCCGTCCTCAATTGGCAGACACATACCGGGCATACCCGACATATCTTCCGCAACGGTGATGGCGTTCGGCTTTACCTCACGGATCAGTTCGTTGGCAAGCTGAAGATAGGTAATCGCTTCGAGATGGGTGTTTTCAGAGAAATATTTGTTGTCATTATCAAAGCTGACACCAAGACCGTGATCATGATAGAGCATGGAGGTGATGCCGTCAAAACGGAAACCATCGAAATGATATTCCGTGAGCCAGAATTTTAAGTTGGAGAGCAAGAAATGAAGTACCCCATGATGACCGTAGTTAAAGCATTTGGTACCCCACGCAGGGTGCTCGCCTTTCATGCCGTCATGGAAAAATTGCCAAACTGTGCCGTCGAACATATTGATGCCCTCGTCATGATTTTTCACGGCATGAGAGTGAACGAGGTCAAGCAGGACGCGAATTCCCATTTTATGCGCTTTATTTACAAGGCGTTTGAGTTCTTGGGGTTTGCCAAACCAGCTGGACGCGGCATAGAAATTGGAAACCTGGTAACCAAAGCTGCCATAGTAAGGGTGTTCCATGATCGCCATCAGCTGAATGGTGTTATAGCCTGCTTTTTTGATGCGAGGGAGAATATTATCCGCAAAATCGCGATAGGTATTGACCTTGCCTTCTTCTGCGGACATACCGATGTGCGCCTCATAAATGAAAAGCTTGTCATCACCTACAAAATCTTCGTCTGTCCATTTGAAAGTCTTTGCATCGTCCACAACTTCCGCGCACCAAGAAACGGTTTCTTTATCTTGTACCACGCGGCGTGCGTAAAGCGGAATGCGGTCATTTTTGCCGATGTTAGATTCCACAACAACTTTAACCCTGCAACCTTCCCAAAGCGCCCCCTCGCCCCCAAGAAAGATCTCCCAGTTGCCACCCTCCAAACGAGTGAGCGGGTGGGAATCTCTGTTCCAACCGTTAAAATCACCTGTAAGATACAGAGCATGTGCTTCAGGCGCCCATTCACGATAGTACCAACCGCCGTTTACATGATGGAAACCGAAATATTCATGCGCATTGGCAAAATCACAGAGTGTTTTTCCTTTGGTGAGCAACGTTTTCTTGGTTGCTTCATAAAGCTCCATTCGCTTATCAATATATGATGCAAAGGGTTCGAGCTGAGGATTGAGTTCCAAAATCTTATACATAAACCTGCCTTACCTTTCTTTTAAGTTTTTTGATTCCATACTTTTATTATACAACATCATACAGGGAAATGTCTATGGGCAAAATGTAAAAAATCCATGATTTCTTGACAGAAAGCGTTTTGAGTGCTATAATTTACTGTAAAGAAATGCAAATCATGGGAGGTTTCTATGTCGGATCGCGCAGATATTGCAAGAGAAAATTTCTTAAAAGGATATAACTGTTCGCAGGCGGTGCTTCTTGCATTTTCTGATCTAACGGGGCTTGATGAAAAAACAGCGATGATGATGGCATCTTCCTTTGGGGGCGGCATGGGACGTATGCGGGAGGTTTGCGGTACGGTTAGTGCATCGCTTATGGTTCTCGGTCTTCTACATGGCTATGATGCGACCTCTCCCACGATGGAAGCAGAGAAGAAAGCTCATTATGCACGTGTTCAGGAATTTGCTGCAAGATTTCGCGCGGAGAAAAGCTCGATCGTTTGCCGAGAAATTTTGGCAGCTCACGCAGAAAAGCTGAAAACAGAAAAAGCGCGCGCTGACGCACAGATCGCGGCGATGCTTTCTGATTCCGCGATTCCGACACCTCGCACCGAAGAATACTATAAAAAACGCCCCTGCGCCGAGGTCTGCGCCACAGCAGCAAGGCTCCTCGAAGAATATTTGCATGAACTTGAATCATAAGAAAAAGCACTTGCGAAACGCAAGTGCTTTTTTATAAAAATCCAAACATCGGGATTCCAAAGGGGTAAGCCCCTTTGGCGGGTCAAGGGAAGCGCCCTTGAGATCACAGCTCTTTTCTTAAAAATTCAAATATTTTTTTCTCCTCGCGAGAGACCTTGACTTGTGTGATGCCGAGGATCTCGGCGGTCTGCTGCTGGGACATATCCTTATAAAACCGCAGGATGACGATCTGTCGGCTTCGTTCGTCCAGCTTTGCGATGGCTTCCGCGAGGGCAAGCTTATCGGTGAGCTTGT
>JBGVIG010000241.1:0-3548 GCA_045122995.1 Eubacteriales bacterium
AAAGATGAAGCGCAAAGGTGATCATATCGGGATTGCGACGGAAAGCTTCCGTTTGCAGTCTTGTGCCGAATACCTGATGGCGTTGGCTTTCGCGACCCCAGTCTTCAAGCGTTTCCTGGGTATCGTAGTAGAAGAAGTGCATATTGCCGCTTTGGGAATCTTTGATTCTGCCGGGTTCCCAAGTTTTTTCTTCTTCCTCGGTCTGCGGAAGCCAAGACGTGGGATAACGGCGGCGCATCAATGGAACGGGATCAAGACCTTCCGCGCCGAATTCGCCGCAACCGTAATACCAGCCATCCTTGACGCCGAGCCAATAACCGCGATGGAGCTTGCCCATGTCAATGCCGTGGCCGTTATACCAAGTGCAGTAAACGTGGTTGTCGGGGAGTGTGTTGTCCGGGGGATCATAGTCGCCGTCAATATTTTTCACGACACGATCGGGATTTAAGATGTGAACTGCCGTGGTGCAAGCATCAAAGAAGGATTCCAATTCATAGCGTGCAAAATGGCGGTGCGGACGGTTATCCGCGTTTGCCATCGGTTCATTGATATAAGTAATAAGAATGCAGGAGGGGTGAGGGCGAATGAGCTTTTCCATTTCTTCTGCCTGACGAAGTCCCTCTGCAAATTTCGTGCGGCGCATGACGCTGAAAAGGGGAAGGTCGGTCTGGATCATAAGACCAATCTCGTCACAGAGCTCATAGATCTCTTTTTGCACGGGGCGCTGGGTAAGGCGAAGGAAGTTCATGTTGCAAGCCTTTGCCATGAGCATATCGTAAAGAAGCATATCGAAATCGCCGCGCATGACGTCCTGCTGCTCATAGCCCATGGTGTTTGCACCGCGCAGACGAATGGATTTGCCGTTGAGATAGAACATACCTTTTTTCTCGCCGAGCTTGCCCTCGTTGTCTTCCGTGAAGCTTCTCATGCCAAAGGGAGAGATGGCGCGATCGCATACGTTTGTGCCAACGGAAAGCGTTACCTGTGCTTCATAAAGGAAAGGTGTATCGGGTGACCAAAGACGGATATTTTCCATCGGGAAACGCAAGCGAATGAGGTTCGCACCTTTGTGGAAGGTGAGTTTAACTGCTTCCTTCATCTTTTCTTCATTTGCAAGATCAGAAGCAGAAATGCGGTTGCCGTGTTCATCATGATGGAATGTGATCGGCTGATATTCAAAATTTTCGAGGACTGTTCTTTCAAAGTTTCTGCCGTAAACGGAGAAAGAAAGCTTCACATCGGTAAGAGGGAGATAATCACTGTTGTAAACTTCAGCGAAGATCTCATATTCACCACTTTCGACGAGCGGGCGCACGAAAAGATCGGAAAGAAATGCGCGGCTTCTGGTTTCCACGGTTACTTTTTGATAGATGCCTGATCCTGCAGGGCAGTGATGCCAGCCGTCATTTTCGCCGTCCCAGCCGGGACCTGTCGCGGCATAGAGCTTATCACCTTCCATGCGGCAAGCGTCCGTCGTGGGTGCTTGGTTGCCACCATAGATATAATCGTTATGCACGGCGACAACGAGAGTGTTTTCTCCATTGTGGAGATAGGGCGTGATGTCAAATTCAAATGCACCGAAAAAGCCCTCATGATTGCCGACAAAAGCACCGTTGAGATATACTTCTGTGATGTAATCGACACCGTCAAAATGAATGTAAACAGCTTTATCTGCGGTGGGTTTTACCATATTGAACGCAGTGCGGTAGTATGCGGTATATGCGCCTGTAGGACCGCCAAAATCAGGGATTTGTACGGCTTTCCATTCGCCTTCACCACGAAATACACGCGCGAAATCCAAAAGATCTTCCTCTGTGGCATCACGTTTGTCAAAGGTGGTGAGCGTGAAAGAGGAACGAAGATTTTCAAGTGCGGGAGCGAGCTTTTGCATGAAAGGTGCGTATTTGGTTTTGAGCTTTTCGATCTCAAAATCCAATTCTTCGCGTGTGTCCGGTTTTTTATAGACTTCTGTGGGGGCGCAGTTTGCTATGGGTTCCAAGGGAAGGAGAACGCCGTTTTTGGGCATGGGCGTCGGAAATACGAGCGGCATACGCTTCGAACCGATCTCGCCTGCGGCAATTGCGCCAAAAAAATCTGCCATATAGAAAAATCCTTTCTTTCTATTATATGTTTAAAATAATTAAACCATAATGCCCCTGAAAAGTCAATGTTTTTGCAAATTTTTTTGAATTTTATGAAACATCGCTTTACAGTTTGGCAATAATTCTTTATAATAATTATAAAACAGAATGTGGGGGATCATATTTTGAAAAAGAAAATGCTGATAATCGGAATTACCATGGCGGCAGCAGGAAGTGAGAAATCTTTTCTTTCGTTTGCGAAAAATGCCATTGATTATGATGAATATGACGTGGACTTGCTTTTGGCAAAGAAAACGGGCGATTTCCTTTCGCAAGTACCAAAAGAGATCCGCATTCTGGAAATGGGCGTTGGCGGAGATTTTTTTCTGATTGATAAAAACAATGCCGTGGGGATTCTTTTGAGGGATTACCTTTTGAAAAATCCATGGCGGATATTTTCTTTTTTACCTTATTATATGGCGGTCAAAACAGCAAAAGATAAAAAAGAAAGAAGTTTTGCCGCTCATCGAATGTGGCTTCATGCCATGCAAAGCATGAAAAATGTGGAAGAAGAATATGATGTTGCGCTTGCTTTTTGGGGCGATCGCACGATGTTTTATATGATCGACAAGGTCAAAGCGAAAACGAAGATCGCATGGCTTCATTTTGATTATTATAATCCGCCTCGTGAAGATGCGGTATACCTTCCTTATTTTGAAAAATGCGATAAGATCGTGACGGTTTCAGAACAGATTGGCAAATCTCTGAAACAAGCTTTGCCGGCCGTTGCAGATAAAGTCATCACGCTGGAAAATATTATCGACAGGGAAGATATCCTTGCAAAAGCAAAGGCGCACGCGGATTTTGGCGATGATTTTGTGGGAAAACGAATCGTTACGGTCGGTAGAATTTGTCCACAGAAAGGATATGATCTGGCACTTCCCGCGATTGCAAGATTGAAAAATGAGGGGTATTCTTTCAAATGGTATATCATCGGACATGGTGAAGGGGAATATTTTGATGTGTTGCGTGAAGATATTCACCGATATTCTCTTGAAGATCAAGTCTTGTTTTTGGGGATTCAGCAAAATCCATATGCCTTTATCAGCCGAGCGGATATTTATATGCAGCCTTCACGTCATGAGGGGAAGCCGATTGCCGTGGAAGAAGCAAAGGTGCTTGGTGTCCCGATTTTGGTGACAAATTATGAATCGGCGGTAGAGCAGCTTCAGGGCGGAAAACTTGGCTTGATTACCGAGTTTTCAGAAGACGATATTTATAAAGGTTTGAAAAAAATGCTTGATGATGCGCATTTTTGTCAGAATATACGGAAAAACATTTCCTTTTTCTTGGAAAATGATTCAAAAATGATTGCGATTGATGATGTTTTGAATCAAAAATGAATTTTTCAAAAATTTTTTATTTTTTTTGAAAAAAGGTGTTGACAAAGAGGGGAAGATGTGGTAT
>JBGVIG010000242.1:0-2903 GCA_045122995.1 Eubacteriales bacterium
CGAACATTCCAAAATTGGGATAATACGGTCAAAAATATATAAAAAAGGAGAAACTCATGTATCTCCACGTAGGCAACAACAAAAACATAAAACTTACCGATATCGTCGGCATCTTTGATACGGATACAGCAACGATATCGAAAAACACCAAAATCTATCTTTCCGAATGTGAAAAGCGCGGGGAAACGGTGAACGTTTCAAACGAATTGCCGAAATCCTTTGTTTTGACCTCTCAAAAAGGGAAAAATACCGTTTATTTTTCACAGCTCTCCGTGAAAACCCTTTGCCAGAGAGCGGACGAATTCAAAACGTCTATGGAATAGATGAAGAAAGGAACGAAAATTAACCATGGCGGAAACAAAAAACACCGATAAGCAAGTATATGAAGACGGTCAAATTCAGGTCCTTGAGGGTTTGGAGGCTGTCAGAAAACGTCCCGGTATGTATATCGGCTCGACTTCGCAAAGAGGTCTGCACCATCTCGTTTATGAGATCGTGGATAACTCCATCGACGAAGCGATGGCAGGCGTTTGTACGGAGATCGAGGTCGTTTTCCACCCCGACGGCAGCGTATCCGTGCAGGATAACGGACGCGGTATTCCCGGCGGTATGAACAAAAAACTCGGCATTCCTACGGCAGAGGTCGTCTTTACCGTGCTTCATGCAGGCGGTAAATTCGGCGCAGGCGGCTATAAATTTTCGGGCGGTCTGCACGGCGTAGGTGCATCTGTCGTCAATGCGCTCTCCGTTTGGACGGAGATCGAAAACTGCCACGACGGCAAGATGTATACAGAACGCTTTGAAAGAGGTCATGTGGCAAGACCTTTCTGTCACGTTGGTGACAGCGCAGGCAAACACGGTCTTTACGTGCGCTTTATGCCTGACCCCGAAATCTTTACGGAAACCACCGTTTTCGATTATAACACCATTCTGAACCGCATGCGTGAGCAGGCATTCCTCAATGCAGGCATCAAGATTACCATCACGGATCTTCGCGGCGAAGAAGCACTCACCAATGAGCTTTATTATGAGGGCGGTGTGCGCAGCTTCGTTGAGCATCTCAACGCCATCAAACACGGTGAGGTTCTTCATAACGTCATTTATATGGCAACGGAAACAGATGATAAATCTGTAGAGATCGCGATCCAATATAACGACACTTATAACGAAACCATCATGTCCTTCGCAAACAACATCGTAACGCCCGAAGGCGGTACGCATGAAGAAGGCTTTAAAACCTCTATCACGCGTGTGATCAATAACTATGCGAGAAAGAAAAACTTCCTCAAAGATAATGATGCGGCACTTTCCGGTGACGACGTGCGTGAAGGTATGTGCGCTGTCATTTCCGTGAAGCTCCAGGAGCCGCAGTTTGAAGGACAGACCAAGGGCAAGCTCGGTAACTCCGATATGAGAGGCTTTGTCAGCACCCTTGTGACCAATAAGCTCAACGAATTTTTCGAAGAAAATCCCTCTGTTGCCAAGATCATCATTGATAAAGCGATCGCGGCTTCCCGCGCAAGAGAAGCGGCAAGAAAAGCAAGAGAAAATGCAAGACGTAAGAGCCCTCTTGAGGGTGCAGGTCTTCCCGGTAAGCTTGCAGACTGCCACGAAAAGAGAACAGAGCTCACAGAGCTTTATCTTGTCGAGGGTAATTCCGCGGGCGGTTCCGCAAAGGACGGCCGTGACAGCCATTTCCAAGCAATCCTGCCGATGAGAGGTAAGGTTCTCAACGTAGAAAAGAGCCGTCTTGATAAGGTTTATTCCAATTCTCAGCTCATTCCGATCATTCAGGCGCTCGGTTGCGGTATCGGTGAAGATTTTGACATCACAAAGCTCCGTTACGGCAAGATCATCATTATGGCCGATGCCGATGTCGACGGTTCTCACATTCAGATCCTTCTTCTCACATTCTTCTTCCGTCACATGAAAAAGCTCATCGAAGAAGGACACATCTTCCTCGCAAAGCCGCCGCTGTTTAAGGTCCACAAGGGCAAACAGGTGCGCTATGCGTTCTCTGATGAAGAAAGAGATATTTACATCAAGGAGCTTGGCGCGAATGCACAGGCAGAACGCTACAAAGGTCTTGGTGAAATGGATCCTGAGCAGCTTTGGGAAACCACAATGGACCCCGAAAAGAGAACGCTCATGCGTGTTGAGATCGAAGATGCCATGGCTTGCGATGAGATCTTCTCTATTCTCATGGGTGATAAGGTCGAGCCCAGACGTCAGTTTATCGAAGAAAACGCAAAATACGCGGTCAATCTTGATATTTAACTTACTTTCTTCTTTGCGAAAAGAAGAAAGTAAGCAAAGAAGAAACGACTCGTGGTTTTCTTTCTCTATTTTGCGAAAGCCGGTATTAAAAAACGCCCACGATCATGATCGTAAGGGCAAAACATAGAAAAAGAACCCCCTCACAACGGGATCAAAGGGACTCGTCCCTTTGCGGGGTTTGGGGCAGAGCCCCATCATTTCCCGTGAAAGAAAGGTAATTTGGATCAATGGAAAACAAAGATAAAGATTATTCTTATAAAAATCAAAAAATCGTCGACGTGGAAATGGGTAAGCGCGTGCAGACGGCGTTCATCGAATATGCGATGAGCGTTATCGTGGCGCGTGCACTTCCCGACGTGCGTGACGGCTTAAAGCCTGTACATCGCCGTATTCTTTACTCGATGTATGAAGAAAAACTCACTTATGATAGACCGTTCTGCAAATCTGCAACGACGGTCGGTAACGTGCTGGGTAGATATCACCCACACGGTGACGCATCTGTTTATGATGCAATGGTACGTCTCGCACAGGATTTCTCAATGAGATATATGCTCGTTGACGGTCACGGTAACTTCGGTTCTGTTGATGGTGACCCTGCTGCTGCTTATCGTTATACAGAGTCAAGA
>JBGVIG010000243.1:0-3933 GCA_045122995.1 Eubacteriales bacterium
GGGATTATAAAGATCCGCACCGTTTTTTCCTGCATATACCGCATCAATGCCAAAAGCATCTGCCGAGCGCAAGATCGCACCGAAATTACCGGGATCTGCCACACCATCGAGCAAGATCACGAGAGAAATCTCCGCTTTCGGCTTCGGTGAAAAATAATCCGCCACCGAAAAAACACCCTGCGGTGCATTTTCAAAAGAAAGTTTTTCATAGACCGCGTCGCTGACGATAAAAATTCTATCTTCCGAAGCCAAAAGAAACTGTTCTCTGTATTTTTCAAAAGCCTCTTCCGTCACGAAAACCTTTCGGATATTCGCGCCGTTTTTCACAGCCTCCCCAAAAAGCTTGATACCCTCAAAAGCGAAGATGCCTTCTCTCTCACGGTATTTTTTATCAGCAAGCTTTGCCGCCGCCATGACGGACGGATTGTTTTTGCTCGTAATGCGTTCCATATAAGATCCTCATTCCAATCAGATTTGCGATATTCATGCGTAATAACGCAAAAACCAAAGCGTGACGCTTTGGTTTTCGATGTAAGTTGTTAACTTTAAATTAAAGTGCAGCTTTAGCAGTTTCGCAGAGAGAAGCGAAAGCAGCCTTGTCGTTTACTGCGAGTTCAGCGAGCATCTTACGGTTGAGGTTGATGCCTGCTTTCTTAAGACCGCACATAAATCTGGAGTAGTTGATACCGTTAACTTTAGCCTGTGCGGAAATTCTGGTGATCCAGAGAGAACGGAAATCTCTCTTTTTCATCTTACGGCCTGCAAATGCATAGTTGCCGCTCTTCAAAACAGCCTGTTTTGCCATCTTGAAGTGTTTGCTCTTAGCACCCCAGTAACCTTTTGCGAGTTTAAGAACTTTATTTCTTCTCTTGCGCGTCATCATAGCGCCTTTTACTCTTGCCATTTCTTGTTCCTCCTACTATTCTTTTACCAATTATTTGTTAGGGATAAGGGATTTGATTGTGCTTGCGAAAGATTCGCTGAGATAAGCGTTGCAACGAAGCTGTCTTTTACGCTTAGGAGTCTTGATGCCGAGTTTGTGACGGCGGTTCGAGGAGTTCATTTTTACTTTACCGGATTTGGTGATAGAAAATCTCTTGGCTGTAGCCTTATGTGTCTTGATTGCCATTTTTGTTTTCTTCCTTTCAAAATATTATTTGTCCCGTACGGATTTTGATTACTGCTTAACGGGAGATAAGAACAATGTGAGTTGACGTCCTTCGAGGACAGGTTTCTTGTCGATCTGCGCGTATTCGGAAGCTGCTTCTGCGAATCGCATAACGATCTCCATACCGAGTTCGGTGTGGCGGAATTCACGGCCCTTGAAACGAACGCAAACTTTTACCTTGTTACCGTCTTTCAGAAAACGGATCGCGTGGTTGAGCTTGGTCTGGAAGTCATGGTCACCGATGTTGCAGGAGAGCTGAACTTCTTTCACTTCGACAACCTGCTGTTTCTTTTTCGCTTCTTTTTCGCGTTTTTCCTGTTCAAACTTGAATTTACCGTAGTCCATAATGCGGCACACGGGCGGTTCTGCCTTCGGTGCGATCATTACGAGGTCAAGACCTTTTTCAATGGAAAGGTTCTGAGCGGTTTCGTTGGAAACGATACCGAGCTGTTCACCGTCTTCACCGACGAGTCGAACTTCTGCGACGGTAATTTCTTCGTTGATCAAATGTTCGTTCTTGCTAATAGCTGACACCTCCAAATTCCTTGTTGGAATTCAATAAAAAATGCGGAAAACCGAGTCGGTTCTCCGCAGAAATATCAAGCCAAGCAGCAGGACAGAATTGCCCCACCTCCGGTGTTTTCGATACGCTATTAACCCGAGCGCCTCTTGCGCTTCAAGGTGAGAACGGAGAACATTCTTCTTTGTTTTACCTGAATATTATACCACGCAGTCCGTGGTTTGTCAAGTGGTTTGTGAATTTATTTTCACATTTTAGTTTTTAAAGTTTTTCATTGTCGACTTTCTCTTTTTAAAGGAAATCGCAGGACTTTTCTCTTTTTGAAAGAGGATTGTGTACTTTTTCTTGTTGCAAGAAAAAGGACCCATAAAAATCACCTTTTTATCATATCCGAGCAGAACGGAATGTCTTCCATTTTAATGGAAAACGTCTTGCCGATCAGATAATCAAGATTCGAGGGCTCGTCCTTTTCAAAGCGCAACTTATAAGAGCAGAGCGCCTGACGATATTTCCCTGCTTCACGATCCGCATGATTTTCCGCATATTTGCCATCGCCCACGAGTGGGTGACCGATGCTTGCCATATGCGCGCGGATCTGGTGCGTTCTGCCTGTCACAAGTTCGATCTCAAGCAGTGCCTCTTCGCCTTTTTTGCCGATCACGCGATATTTGGTGATGATCTTTTTGAAGTCCCCCTTCGCACCCCTAGGAATCTTTGTAAAAACCTCCACCTTATTGGCATCGCCGTCCTTGAGAAGATAGCCCTCCAGCGTGTCTTCTTTTTTTGCGGGAATGCCATGAACACGGCAAAGATAGAATTTGGAAACAGTGCGTTCCTTGATCTTTTCATTCAACACACGAAGTGTTTCCGCATTTTTTGCGGCAAGAACAATGCCGCAAGTATTGCGGTCGATGCGATTGCAAAGCGCAGGCGCAAAGGATTGCTCCTCTTCGGGACGATATTCCCCTTTCTGCCAAAGATAAGCCTTCACATGCTCGATCAACGTATTTTTCTCGCCGTCTTTGTCGCTGTGAGAAAGCATACCAACAGGTTTATCGCAGATCAAAACGTTTTCGTCCTCATAAACCACGCGGAAAGCAGGCTTGATGTTTTTGAAAAGCTCGTTTGATTGTTCTCTTTCCAAAAATTCAGGCGGTAAAAAAAGCTCCACCGTGTCGTTTTCCATGAGCATCTGCCCGATCTCCGCACGCTTGCGGTTGACTTTGATTTTTTTCGTTCTGATAAATTTATACATTTGGGATTTCGGCAAATTGCGGAAGGTCTTTGTCAAAAACTTGTCCAGTCTTTGTCCTGCGTCATTTGCACCAACGATAAGTTTTTCCATAATATATCCTTTTTATAGTAATCGTTCGATCGGTTCAGCGATCATACATTCGCCGTTATATTCCATAAGTTTTACGCGGAAGATCTGCCCTTGGAGATGCTCGTCCGTCTTCATCTTGACCTCCAGCATATCCTCGGCATGACCGTAAAAATATTCACCCATGCGAGATTCAAAAAGCACTTTTCTTTCTTCTCCAAGCGCATTCTGATAAATGCCATCGGAGATCTTCTTTCCGAGTGTGGCAAGGCGTTTTGCACGCTCGTGCTTGATGTTTTCGGGGATCTGCTCTTTCATTTGCGCGGCAGGCGTGCCTTCTCTGGGAGAGAACGGAAAAATGTGCATATGCAAAAAGCCGATCTTTTCCGCGATATCCATCGTGTCGAGGAAATCCTCCTCGGTTTCACCGGGGAATCCGACGATGATATCGCAAGTAAACGTCACGCCCGGCATGATACTCTTGAGATATTCCACATTGCGAAGAACCTGATCACGGTTATATTTACGTTTCATCATGGCAAGAACCTTGCTGCTGCCGCTCTGCAAGGAAAGATGGAAGCTTGGCAAGATCTTCGGTTCGGACACAAGCTCATCACAGAAAGCCTTGGTCATCACGGAAGGCTCAAGAGAACCTGCACGCACGCGTTCGATTCCCTCTACTTTTGCCGCCATTGCCATGAGTGAAGAAAGGCGCACCCCGCCGATATCTCTGCCGTAGGAAGCCGCTTCGATGCCCGTCAGCACCACTTCGTGACAGCCGTCATTGGCGATCACAGCGACCTCAGCAAGCACTTCCTCGGGCGGACGGGAAACAACATTTCCTCTCGCCTTTTTTATAATACAATACGTACAATGATTGTCACAGCCGTCCTCGACCTTGACAAAAGAACGGTCTTTATATGC